>NZ_FQYM01000010.1 GCF_900141705.1 Fibrobacter sp. UWP2 | reverse complement strand
ATAGCGGCGGTGAGGGTGGTTTTACCGTGGTCAACGTGGCCGATGGTGCCAATGTTGCAGTGCGGCTTGCTTCTGTCAAAATGTTCTTTTGCCATTTTATTCCTCTTCTTCAGCAGAAGGTTTATCGCTTCAAGTCAAGGAACCATACGGGTTCCCGTTATATCGAAGAGCATAGGAAGCGGTACTCCTCGAAATTGAGCCACAAATTTAGTAAACGCATAATTATTTGCAAGCGTTTTTCTTTGAAATTTTTGAAAAAACGGGAAAAATGCCTTTTATCCACACACCCGGCGGACCTAAAGGAGAGCATTTTATATAACCGAGCCTCCAAAAAAGTCAATTGCCCTTTTTTGCTCAAAATCAAGGCTTTGACATTTTTGCGACAAACAAAACGCCAACTTATCAACAATTATTCAACGAGGGCGAAAGCCCTGCAATTAACCAAACCAAGGCAGCTAACAAATTTTGTAAAATGTTTTTTACAGAATAAGAATTTACAATTCTTTACATTCTACTGGTCTGCAAACTTTTGACTTGTAAAGGATTAAAGAGTTCTTTTTTTCCTGTAAAAATTCATGACGTCCACCGGGCGACCTCAAAAAAAAAATTTTGGCAGAATTTTTGCTAAACAAGCTGGGAACTTTTTTCTTCACAACTTATCAACAATCGGTTTTCGGACGGTTCAGTGTGTCCGGGAACACATTTTGAACAGAAATCGCCATGTTAACCACATTTTACAAGAAAAAACCGAGACATCTATTTATCTTAAGGGTGTGTTTAGGGTGATTACGAGGAAACGATAATGAAAAGATTTTTTTCAAAGCCCTTCTTGCTAGCTGGCGCAGCCATTTTAGCCTGGAACTGCTCCGACAGCAGCTCCCCTTCGACCGATGAAGAAGCCTTGCCGCCAATTGTTTGCAGTGACGCCTGGGTGATTCAGGCTGGTAATACTTCGTATGTAATTTACCCGGACATGGTCGTCACGGACGCCCAAGGAACAACCATTGGGCAACTGGTCCTTAACGATGACCAGGTCTCCCACTCCATTAAGGACGCCGAAGGCAAGACCATCGTGGAATCCATCGACCTTTCGGCCATCCCGGTCACCGTCGCCAACTGGCCTACATATAAAGTTCGTGGCGAAGCTTGGCACGCCTACGACTTGACCGGCGATTATATCATTTATTCGACCGGGGACGTGTACGATGGGTTTGACAATCTCATTGGCACCGCCGATTTTACCGATCCGAGCGCTACAGTCATATATATCAATAACGTTCCCGTCACTACAGTCAACTTGACCACCGCCCACATTTTTAACAAGGGCGACAAATGTACCGAAGGCGTGGCCACGGGCCCCGAATCAAGCAGTTCTGTACCGACCTCCAGCGTGGGCGGCGACCCTGGCGATCAATCTTCGAGTAGCGACGGTGACACTTCATCCAATTCCACCCCCAAGAGCAGCAGCTCCGCAAAGTCCTCCAGCTCCGTTGTCAAGAGCAGCAGCAGCGTAGGCGGCTCCTGCCCCACCATCAAAACCAAGAGCGGCGGCAGAACAGGTAGCGGCTGGGCAACCCGCTACTGGGACTGCTGCAAGCCTCACTGCTCCTGGCCCGAACATGCGGGCGGCAACTACTCCAGGCAGTGCACCAACAAGGGCAAGAGCCAGAACAGCAACTGGAGTGACGGCAGTATCTGCAGCGGCGGTTCCCAGATGACCTGCACAAGCCAGATCCCGTTCAATGTCAGCGGTTGCGACGAAATGGGCTTCGCCTTCGCGGCAGTGCCCGCGGCAGACGGCGGTTCGTGCGGCAAGTGCTACCAGCTGACCTTCACCGGCAAGGGCAAGTACGGCGACAACATCAATATTAGCTCCATCAAAGGCAAGAAACTTATCATTATGGTCACAAACATCGGCCACGACGTGGAACAAGGCCAGTTCGACATCATGATCCCGGGCGGCGGCGTGGGCGCCTTCAACGGCTGCGCCTCCATGGGCTGGGGCGGCCAGGGCGAACAGTACGGAGGCCTCCTCTCTGACTGCGAAAGGGAATCCGACTACAAGGCCTCGGCAACCCAGACCTGCCTCAAGAACAAGTGCAACAGCGTGTTCAGCAACGACGCCGAAGCCAAGAAGGGCTGCCTCTTCCTCGCCGAATGGATGCACGCGGCAGGGAACCCGTTGCACAACTACGTCGAAGTGGAATGCCCGCAGGTGCTCAAGGACAAGTACTAACCTAAACCGCGGGGCAAAAAATGCCCCCTGTTTCAAGACGCCCCGCACCCCGGGGCGTTTTTTGTTTACATCCATTGAAGTTTTTTTAGTTATCTTTAAAGCAGGAGTGTATTACATGGGATTTAAAAATTTTTGGATTTCGGGCATGGCTGCCCTAGGTGTACTTTTCGCCACCACTGCCACATGCGCCGCCACCAACGTGGCCTGCGTGGGCAACAGCATTACCGAGGGTTACGGGCTCAACGGGGCCACGACTTACCCCCAGCACCTGCAAGAACTTTTAGGGAGCGACTACAGGGTCACGAACTTTGGCGTTTCGAGCATGACGTTCTCCAAGAAGGGGAACCAAAGCTACTGGAATACGAACAAGTTCATAGGCGCCCTGGAAAGCGTCCCGAACATCGTAGTGATCGAACTCGGCACCAACGACAGCAAGTTCCTCATGACGCACTACCCTGACAAGGGAATCTACAACTACAATTACGATGCGGGCGTCACGCTCGCAAGCCTCGCCGAGGACTATGCGGAACTGCTCTCCACATTCAAAAGGCTGGACCCGGTCCCGGAACTGTACGCCACGCTGCAGCCCTACTCCAACAACCTGGAATGGTTCATCACCGACTCCGCCATAGTAAACCAGGTTAACCCGCTTATTAAAAAAGTCGCCCTCGAAAGCGGGGTCAACATCATTGACCTGCATTCGCAATTCAATACACCCTCGTGGTTTTTGGCCGACAGCGTGCACCCCAACGCCACGGGCGCGGGCGAACTCGCCAAAATCATCCAGAAATACATCACGCTTTCAAAACCCGCCATAAAGCAAAACGGGACTTCCCTCGAAGTCTCTGCAACGGCGACCGAATGCCACTGGTACAAAGACAGCTCCCTCATGGAAGGTGCCACAGGTTGCAAGCTTGATATAAAGGAAAAAGGGACCTACAAGGCGCTGGTCAAGGTAGACGATTCCGACTCGTGGATGGCGACCAGCAACTTTGAAGTCAAAGACATCGGGACCACGAGCGGCGAGGAGGACGAAACCCCGCCCGCAAAGATTCTCCAGGCCAAAAAACGCAGGGGCCTGCAAGCCGAGGGCGACGTGAAATACTTCGACCTCAAGGGCCGTAGACTATAGCCGCGCCACCTCGTAAAGGTAGACGGCGCACGCCAAAATGCCAAACACCACGTTGCCAAAGGCAATGGAGGGTGCAAAGAAGATAACTGCCATCGGCACGAGCAACAATATTTTGAGAATAACGTCGGTGAAGTTTTCTACATTGAGCATAACAGACCTCTCTTTTTTCTATAAAGATAGGTTTATTTAATGTCATATTTTGACATTAGGCAAAAACTTGAAAACTGGCGGACAGCGTGATTAAAATCCTTTTTGTATGCCACGGCAACATTTGCCGAAGCCCCATGGCCGAGTTCGTTATGAAACGCTTGGTGCAAGAGGAACTGCCGGCATCGCAAGCCACCGATTTTGAAATTGCGAGCGCCGCGACCAGCACCGAAGAGATTGGGAATCCGGTCTACCCGCCCGCCAAGCGCATGCTGAACGCCCACGGCATTGACTGCAGCGGCAAAACCGCGCGACAAATGACGCAAGCCGACTTTGAACATTACGACTACATTGTTTTGATGGACAAAAACAACCTGCGCAACTTGCGCTGGATATTGCCGGCAAACGTCATCGACAGCCCAAAAATCAGCCTATTGATGGATTACACAAGCCACCCGCGAGATGTCGCGGACCCCTGGTACACCGGAGACTTCCATGCTACCTGGAATGATGTCACCGAAGGGTGCCGCGGTCTCTTGAGAGAGATTCTCAGTTCGCGTTATTGACCTTGCGACCGACAGAATATATTTTGAACGCGCCCTTGGCGCCACTCTCGCCACACACCTCGAACCGCACGGCGCCAACGCTTTGCAACACCTGACCCGCAGTAACAGAGGCGCTATCGGTAACAAGCGCAAATTCCGATGGCTTGTAGCAACCCTGACGACGTCTCGAAACTTTAGAAAGCTTTGTCATCAGCGATGCCTCGCCATATTGAGAGCTAAATTCTGGAGCCGCGTCCAAATACAGGTCGACATCGAGGGAATCCGCCAAATACGACACGCAAATTTCATCCCAGTCCAACATATCGACAGACAAAGAGTCAGCCTCACCATTCCACACGTAGAAAGACACCCCTACGCAAGGCGTTATGGAATCGGCATAAAGTGTATAATCGACCCGGATGAGTTCCTCCAGACCATTAACGTCGAAAATCAAAACCGAGGAACCGCCTTGATCGTGATCATCGTATGAACCCCAGGCGACATCAGGAATAATCAAGTTATATATGCCGACCTCGGCAGGATTCCCGACAACAGCACCTATGGGCTCTTCCGGATTGAAGGGGGTAGGATCCGCAGTGGAAAACGCCACCACCACATAAACAAGAGTCTGGCTGGAGCTGGATTTTGCAGACATGCTGGAGCTGGACATGGGAGCGCCCGTGAAACTCGACATCGCGACTGCCGAAGAAGAATAACTGCCTGCAACAGAAGATGACATCATCACAGAATTGGATGACGTATTCCCTTCAAGACCGTCCTCGGGCGGAGTGTTCGCGGTGACGCCGCTCGCCTCCTCGGTGACGCCACCCGCCACCTTATCGGAGGAACAGGCGGCAAGGTACACGACCAGCGCCATTACCAAAAAACCTGCTAGAACCCTTAACCTATTCATACTCTTTTTGCCCCCTAATGTGCACCATCTCCACCACCGTGAATCTCGTTTGTCAACGGGAAGAACTGCATGTTCAAACGGTAAACGCGATCCGTTTTGTCGGTCTCGGTCACTATCGCCATAATACGTTGGCGGCAATCAGCCAACTCCTTGAGGATTCGCGCATACGACTCGTTGGCCACCCCCATGGTGAGCCCCGTAAACTGCCTCTCGCGAACTGGCAAGTCCTCGAGGGCGTCCATGGCGAACCCGCCCATTTGCCGGTGCATTTTGCGAACCGCCAGCGGGACAAAATCAGCCGTGCCCGACGAAATAGACTTGTCGGTTTGCGTGTAATTCCCATTTTCGTCTTTGTTCAAAAATCCTGCATGCACCAAAAAGTGGAGCGCCTCCGATACCTGGGCCGCCGTGATACCGTGCGAACACACACGGGCGATTTCCAACGGCTTTGCCCCGGGCATGGCAGGGGCCAGCTCGCGCAAAACAGGGTTTTCCCAGGAATCAAAATACTTAAATTCGTCGGCCCCCAGGACCTTTACTTTGTGCGTAGAAGCAATCAAAAGCATTTGGTCGGCGGCCGCCTTTTGCGCATCCTCGTCCTTGGCGTAATTGAACGCCACCATGGCCCTAAAATACTCCGCCTCGAAAGCCGAAAGCGACATCGCCTTGATGACGCGATCCACCGCATCGGCGCTCAAATTCTTTTTGCCATCACAGACCAGCTTCAAGTACACCGGCGAACCGAACCCGGCCTGGGCCGCAAAGGCACGCCAGGTAAAAGCGCCCCGCCTTTTGCGGTCGTGGTAGTAATCCAGAATATACTGGCGGTGGTCTTTGTATTCGACAATTGGACTCATGGGCATAAATATATGTTTATTTGTTTCAAAACGGAGCGCTCTCGGGATACAAAACAACAAAATAAAGTGTAAACACGTGAATTATTCAAATAATCAAAAAAAATGTTCACAAAACGGGATACACAAACAGTAGCCTTTTACATATTAATGTTCAAGCGCCCAAAAAAAATTTCACTTTTTTAAGGGCGACCCCTTGCCGATATTTTTCCGCTTTGGTATTTTTGGAGCTATGAAGAATTTTACGACAAGTGCAACCCTTAACCGTCGTTGGTGGCGCGGACTCTGACATAGAGCCCGGTATTTGTCGCAAATCACCCAAGATTTTAAGCAAAGGCTTCCGGACTCACGGAGGCCTTTCTCTTTTACCAAAATCGTTGAAATCCTCCGGGAAAAAAAAGCCTTTGTCCACAAAAACACTAGGAAAAGGATTTAAAACCAGAGGATAAAATGACCAACACATCAAAGTCGCCGAACAAACCGGCCAACCACATCACCCAACAGCCTGGCTACGAGCCGCGTACTGACAGCATTTACGTGGCACTCCCGGGCGAACGTTACACCCCGTTTTCGCTCGGCAAGAAGCTCGGTGCGAAGGCTATCTTCGAATCGGCAAGCTTCTCGCACGGCCGTAGCCGCTACTCTACCTTGATGGTGGACGAAGGCTTCCGTCTGCGCCAGAACGAGAAGGACGTGAGCATCATCATCGACGGCAAGGAAAGCACCTTCCTCAAGGAAGGCGAAGGTGACATTCTCGACGCCCTCACGCTGATCTCTGCCGAAAATACGGTGCCGCCCAACCAGATTCCTATTCCTTCTTCGGGCGTGGGCTACCTCGGTTACGAATTCTGTGCCCGCTGCGATACCATCCGCCTCGCCCCGCAGGTGGACGAACTCAACATTCCCGAAGCTGAATTCCTGGTGGGACACATCTACATCGTGTTCGACCACTTTACCGAAAAGCTTCACCTGTTCGCCCTGAACTACGAAGAACACCAGATTGATTTGAAGGCCGCCATCGAAAAGGTGAAGGCCCGCCTCGCCGACCTCGACTTCAGCTACCTCGCCCCGGAACAGCAGTACGGCAAGGGCATTACGATGACCGACCTGGAACAGTCCCGCAAGGAATACGTGGAAAAGGTCGAAGCATTGCAGAAGCATATCATCGCCGGCAACATTGTGCAGGCGGTACCTTCTCGCCGCATCCAGTTTGCAAGCGACATCGCGGCGCTCGACATTTACCGCCGTCTCCGCACGGTGAACCCGTCTCCGTACATGTTCTTCCTTGATTACGGTACGCACCAGTTTATCGGTGCCTCGCCCGAGAGCCTCGTACGCGTGCGTGAAGGCATTGCAACGATTCACCCGATTGCAGGTACCCGCCGCCGCGGCAAGGACGATGCCGAAGATGAAGCCCTGATGAAGAACCTGAAGGGCGACCCGAAGGAACGCGCCGAACACCTGATGCTCGTGGACTTGGCCCGTAACGATCTCGGCCGCGTCTGCGAAGCCGGCACGGTGGAAACGACCAAGTACATGGAATGCGAAAAGTTCAGCCACGTGATTCACCTGGTCTCTGACGTGCAGGGTAAGGTTTCCAAGACCAAGAAGGCGATTGAAGTGCTGCGCTCCAGCTTCCCAGCCGGTACGGTGAGCGGCGCCCCGAAAATCAGCGCGATTGAAATCCTTTCGGGCCTCGAAAAGGTCAAGCGCCGCTTCTATGCGGGTGCGGTTGGCTACATGGAATCGGATGGCGACTTGGATTTCTGCATCGCCATCCGTTGCTGCTTAAAGCAGGGTAAGACCATCAGCCTTCAGGCCGGTGGTGGCATTGTCGCGGCCAGCAACGCCGACCGCGAATTTGAAGAAACGAATGAAAAATTGGGTGCCATCCGCGCCGTGCTCGAAGGAGAAAACTAAGATGATCGTCATTATCGACAACTACGACTCTTTTACTTACAACGTCTATCAGGCGTTGGCAAAAATCACTAACGAAGAAATCCGCGTGCTCCGTAGCCGCGAATGCACCGTCGCCGACATCGAAAAGCTGAACCCGAGCCGCCTTATTGTGAGCCCGGGTCCGGGCCGCCCCGAAGACGCGGGCGTCTCCGTGGAAGCCATCAAGCACTTTGCGGGCAAGCTCCCGATTCTCGGTGTGTGCCTCGGTCACCAGGCTATCGGTTATGCCTTCGGCGCAAAGATTGTGCAGGCCAAGTTCATCAAGCACGGCATCGCCGAAGAAATCGACCTGGACGGCAAGGGACTCTTCCGCACCATCGGCAAGAAGAACATCTTCACGCGTTACCACAGCCTGGTCGTTGACGAAGCGACGCTTTCCCCGGATTTCGAAGTGACCGCCCGCGCTACCGACGGCGACATCATGGGCATTCGCCACAAGACACTCCCCATTGAAGGCGTGCAGTTCCACCCGGAATCCATTGCCAGCGGACGCGCCGACGAATTCTTCAAGGCTTTCCTCAACTACCGTCGCGAACCGCTTGACGTGCGTGGAATCTTGAACACGCTTACCGAAGGCAAGGACTTGAGCCGCGAAACCGCCGAAATGTTCATGGAAGACTTGACTGACGGCATCATGGACGAACGCCAGATGGCCGCAATCCTGACGGCACTTTCCAGCAAGGGCCCTGTTGCCGATGAAATCGCCGGCTGCGCGAAGGTACTCAGCAGCAAGAAGCGCAAGTTCCCCTACAGCGGCGACGAACTCACCGACATCGTGGGTACCGGTGGCGACGGCAAGGGAAGCTTCAACGTGAGCTCGCTCTCCGGCCTGATTGCTGCCAGCTGTGGCGCAAAAATTGCAAAGCACGGCAACCGCGCGGTTTCCAGTAAGTCCGGCGCCGCCGACTTCTATACGGCTGCAGGCTTCAAGCTCGACATGACTCCGGACAAGGCTGCGAGCGTCATCAACAAGACGAACTTCGTGTTCCTCATGGCTCCGGTCTACCACAGTGCCATGCGCTTTGCCGGCCCGGTTCGCGGCGTTCTCGGCGTGAAGACCATCATGAACCTGCTTGGCCCCCTCACGAACCCGGCCGAAGCCAAGTACCTGATGCTCGGCGTCTATAGCACGACCGTGCTGGAACCGTTCACCAAGGCGGCGAAGGCCCTCGGCGCGAAGCGCGTGATGGTCGCCATCAGTGACGACGGCTACGACGAAATTTCGCCCTGCGTGCCGACGACCATCGCCGAAATTCTGGAAGATGGCGAGTACAAGACTTACCGCATCGATCCCAAGGACTTCGGCATTCCCTCCGTGGATCCCGAAGACCTCGCCGGCGGTACGGGCGTCGACAACTTCAATCTCGCTCTCGACGTGCTGAACGGCAAGGGCCGCCCGGGCATCAAGTACGCTTGCGCCCTGAACGCCGGTGCCGCCCTCTACATCAGCAAGAAGGCCGCCAGCATCAAGGAAGGCTTCGACAAGGCCATGAAGGCGATGGAAGACGGCTCCGTTCTGAAGAAGATTGAGGAAGTCAAGGTGGCGACGAATAGCTAAAAGAACAATAATGGATGTCATGCCCGCGCAGGCGGGCATCACCTTTCATTTTGAAGTACAGAAACATGAGCGAAGATATTCTTTCAAAAATCGTGCGCATGCGCAAGGCCGACATCGAACGGCTGGGTCTGAATTTCGGCATCGATATTCCGGAAAAACGCCGCGTCGGCCACACGGAATTTCTCAGTAATGCGGGAGCCATTCTGGAAGTCAAGCGCGCATCGCCATCGAAGGGCGATATCGCTCCGGACTTGGACCCGGTTGGGCTCGCGACGACTTACGCCGAAGCGCATGCCCAGGCGGTTTCGGTGCTGACCGAAAGCAATTTCTTCAAAGGCTCGCTCCGCGACTTGATTGCGGTTGCAGACCTGATGGAAAAGCGCCGTCAGCAGGGGCTACACACCTGCGCCGTTCTCCGCAAGGACTTCTTGCTGTACGAAGACGAAATCGATATCGCCTACCGTTGCGGCGCCGATGCCGTTCTTTTGATTGCGCGCATCCTGGACGACGAACAGCTCGTGAAGATGGCAAAGCGTGCGCAGTCTTTTGACATGCAGGCGTTCGTGGAAGTCCGCGAAACCGACGACTTCCGCAAACTGAAAATCGTGACGGAAGCCCTTAGCAATGCCGCGGCAAAGACGATTGTCGCTGGCGTCAACTCGCGCGACCTCGCCACATTCCACACCGACCCGCTGGTCCCTGCAAGCGTCCGCAGCAAGCTCCCGGCGAAGGCCGTCTTTGAATCGGGCATCCACACGCCGGCCGACGCCGACTATGCGCGCAGCCTCGGCTTTACGGGAATCCTGGTGGGCGAAGCCGTCGCGAAGAACCCGCCACTCGCGAAGGATGTCGTCAGCGCCTTCGAAAGCGGATGCGAAAACGCAAAAGGCAGGTTCTGGAAAAAGTTTGCGGAACGTCGCGATGCCCTCCGCATCTCTCACGCGAGCCGTCCGCTCATAAAAATCTGCGGCATCACCCGTGAAGAAGATGGCTTGCTCGCTGCCGAACTCGGCGCCGACATGCTCGGTTTCGTATTCAGCACCACAAAGCGCCTCACGAACGAAAACTTCGTGCGCGGTTTTGCCACGAAAATTCGCGCGGACCGCTCGCCCGAAAACATCCCACTCCTCGTCGGCGTCATTACCGACCCAAATTCTCCCGAAGGGCAAACTGCCATCAGGCTCGCGCATGAAGGCGTTCTCGATGCCGTACAGTTCCACGGAACCGCGCCGTCAGCCGCCGACACCACCCTCGCCCACTACTGCGCGGCCCGCATAGGCGATGCCTCCGACTTCGAGCAGGTTGCCAGCCTCCGCAAGAACGGAGAGCCGCGCGTCATGCTAGATGCGAAAGTCGAAGGCATTCCCGGCGGTACGGGCAAGACTATCCCCGAATCGCTCCTGCACGAAAAAGCGGGAGACATCCCGCTATGGCTTGCGGGCGGTATCACGCCCGAGAATGTCACCGCAATTTGCGAGAAGTTCCAACCCGAACTCGTTGACGTTTCGAGCGGCGTCGAAGACACGCCCGGAATCAAGAGCACAGAAAAACTACGGAGACTGTTCGCAAAAAAATAAACACACCCCTTGCCAAATCGTTAGAGCCTTCCTACATTTTGACCATGATGTTGAATAGTGCAATTCACAACAACCAGTGGTGGTGGGGCTCTCTAACGTAAGAGTCCGTTTTCGCTGATTTCAACAAATAGTTTTGATAAAGGCTTTCGGACTCCCGAAGGCCTTTAATTTTTTACCCTCAACCCATGAACCTCTTATGAACACTACATCTGACAACGGTTTCTTTAACAAGTTCGGCGGCAAGTATGTTGCCGAAATCATCCGCCGCCCCCTAGACGACCTGGAAGCGGCATTCAGCAAGTACATGAATGACCCGGATTTCCTCGAGGAATTGCGCGTCATCCAGCGCGACTACATTGGCCGCGAGACGCCGCTATACTACGCCCCCACGGCAACCAAGCTCTTGGGCGGTGCTCAGATTTACATCAAGCTCGAGGGTCTTGCAAACACGGGCGCCCACAAGATCAACAACGCCATCGGGCAGTGCCTACTCGCCAAGAAGATGGGCAAGACCCGCATCATCGCGGAGACGGGAGCAGGTCAACATGGCCTTGCCACTGCAGCCGCCTGCGCCAAGCTCGGTCTCGAATGCGTCGTGTACATGGGTGAAGTCGACGTGCGTCGCCAGCAGCCGAACGTGGCGACCATGGAACTCTACGGAGCAAAAGTCGTGCCGGTCACGAGCGGGAGCCGCACTTTGAAGGATGCCGTGAACGAAGCCATGCGCGACTGGGCCACAAACTTCGCAACAACACACTACGTGCTCGGATCCGCACTCGGACCAGCCCCGTTCCCGGATATCGTTCGCACCTTCCAGTCCATCATCGGGCAGGAAGTCAAGCGCCAAGCTGCTGAACGCAACATCGACATCGCTGCAGTTGTCGCATGCGTCGGCGGCGGAAGCAATTCCATCGGCATCTTCACGCCGTTCATCAACGATGCGAACGTGCGCCTGATTGGTGCAGAAGCGGGCGGCATCGGCCCGAACGTGGGCGAAAATGCTAGCCGCATGACAGGCAACGCCAGCCGCGAAGGCATTGTGCAGGGCTACAAAAGTCGCTTCCTCATCGACGAAGACGGGCAATCCATGCCTACCCGCTCCATCTCGGCGGGCCTCGACTACATGGGTATCGGCCCGCAGTTGGCCGCCCTCGGCGAGAGTGGTCGCGTAGAATTCACGAGCATCCTCGACAAGGAAGCCCTGGAAGCGGTGAGCTTCTTCGCGAAAAACGAAGGCATTTTGTTTGCGCTCGAAAGCGCCCACGCAGGTGCCGCCGCCATGAAGATTGCAAAAGAACTCCCGGAAGACAAGGCGCTCGTCATCAACATGAGCGGCCGCGGCGACAAGGACGTGTTCATCACGAGCCCCGTGTTCCGTCCCGAAAAGTGGAAGGAATTCCTCCGTGCCGAACTCAAGCGCCTCGAAGCCAACCAAGACATCCACGACGCGGAGACAATGCAATGTGCAGTGAGGAATGTGTAGTGTGTAATCTCACACTCCACACCTCGCACCTCAAAGGGACAAAGGCCCGACCTCAAACCTCAACCCACATTCCACATTAAACATCCCATATGATTATGAACGCTCCTATCCGCTTAATGTCTCACCTGGTTGCCGGATTCCCCGACGGCGAGACCTCCATCAAAGTCGCAAACGCCCTCGTAAAGGGCGGCGCCTCCATCCTCGAAATCCAGCTTGCCTTCAGCGACCCGAGCGCCGACGGCCCCGCCATCCAGACGGCTTCGACCATCGCACTCGAAAACGGCTACTCCACCAAGAAGGGTTTCGAAACCATCAAGAAAATCCACGAGCAAAATCCAGATGTGCCCATCTACGTGATGACCTACGGAAGCCTAGCCTTCACTCCTGGCGTCGAGAACTTCGTGAAGACCGCAAAGGAAGCGGGAATCTCCGGCTGCATCATCCCGGATCTGCCTTTCGATTGCGACGAGGGCCTCACCGCCGCTTGCGAAAAGTACGGCCTCGTGAACATCCCGGTGGCAGCCCCATCCATGACCAAGGACCGATTAGAGGCCATGGCCGCCAAAAAGTTCCCGTACATCTACGCGGCACTCCGAGCGGGCATCACGGGCTCCGAGACCACCATCGACCAATCCACTCTCGACTTCCTCGACACAGTGGGCCGCCACGGCTCCAAAATTTTGGGCGGGTTCGGCATCCGCACGGGCGAGCAAGCCAAGGTGCTCTGCAAACACGTGCACGCGGTGGTCGCGGGTTCCGTATTCGTGAACATCCTCCTGAACGCGAGCAAAAGCCCGTCGGCCCAAGGCGGCAACATCGATTTTGCACCCGCCATCGACCAGATTGAGGCCAAAGCAAAAGAACTCTCGGGGTTGTAGAGCAACTTGTTCTATGCAAATAACTATATTTATGCATAGAACTATGGGTTGTCTCATTATACCGCAGGGCAATTATATGCCCTCAGCCCCAAGAGGACAAAATGGAATACAAAATTAAGGATATCAACCTTGCGATTGAAGGCCGCAAGGAACTCGACCTCGCCGAAACCGAAATGCCGGGCCTCATGGCTCTCCGCAAAGAATATGCAGGCAAGAAGCCGCTCGCTGGCGCCCGCATCATGGGTAGCCTCCACATGACCGTGCAGACCGCCATTTTGATTGAAACGCTCGTGGACCTCGGTGCCGACGTGCGCTGGGTGAGCTGCAACATCTTCAGCACGCAGGACAACGCTGCCGCCGCCGTCGTGGTCGGCAAGAAGGGCACCGTGGAAAATCCGCAGGGCGTGCCCGTGTTCGCCTGGAAGGGCGAAACGCTTGAAGAATACTGGGAAAACACCGCCCGCGCCCTCGTGTGGCCCGACGGCAAGACCGCCGACCTCATCGTGGATGACGGTGGCGACGCTACCATGCTCGTGACCTGCGGCGCCGAATTCGAAGATGCCGGCAAGGTGCCCGAATTCAACCCCGCTACCGACAGCGAAGAATGGGGCGTGTTCCTCGCCACCTGCCGTAAGATTTTCGAGAAGGACCCGAAGCAGTGGACCCGCGCTCGCGAAGCTCTCCGCGGCGTTTCCGAAGAAACCACCACCGGCGTGCATCGCCTTTACCAGATGGCCCAGGCAGGCCGCCTCAAGTTCCCGGCAATCAACGTGAACGATTCCGTGACCAAGTCCAAGTTCGACAACCTCTACGGCTGCCGCCACTCCCTCATCGACGGCATCAACCGCGCCACCGACGTGATGATGGCAGGCAAGACTGCTGTGGTTTGCGGCTACGGCGACGTGGGTAAGGGTTGCGCACAGTCCCTGCGCGGTCAGGGCGCCCGCGTGATCATAACCGAAATCGACCCGATTTGCGCGCTCCAGGCCGCCATGGAAGGCTACGAAGTCAAGACCCTCGACGAAGTCGTGAGCATGGCCGACATCTTCGTGACCACCACCGGCAACACCGGCATCATCAGCGCCGCCCAGATGAGCAAGATGAAGCACCGCGCCATCGTGGGTAACATCGGCCACTTCGACAATGAAATCGACATGGCCGGCCTCAAGAAGATTCCGGGCATCAAGCGTAACGAAATCAAGCCGCAGTACGACGAATGGATTTTCCCCGACGGCCACAGCATCCTCGTGCTCGCCGAAGGCCGCTTGCTGAACCTCGGCTGCGCCACTGGTCACCCGAGCTTCGTGATGAGTGCAAGCTTCACGAACCAGACCATCGCACAGATCGACCTCTGGCTCAACGCACAGGGCAAGCAGACTGTCGCCGGCATCAAGTACGAAAGCGGCGTCGTCTATACGCTCCCGAAGATCCTCGACGAAAAGGTCGCACGCCTCCACCTCGAAAAACTCGGCGTCCACCTCACCCGCCTCACGCAGGCCCAGGCCGACTACATCGGCGTGCCGGTCGAAGGCCCGTACAAGGCGGATCACTATCGGTACTAATCACGAGTGACATCCTGAGCGGAGGCGTACTGCGCCGAAGTCGAAGGATCTCCTTAAAAAAATTTCCCCGTGCAAATTAAAATGCGCGGGGATTTTTATGAATTGTTATTTCGCAAGTTCCTTCTTAGGAGCCGTCGGCTTTATACCAGCCACTCAGCTATAAAAATCGTCTACTGGCGATTAGTAGTTAATCGCAATGTAGAAGCTGCCGGCGCCAAAGCGCTGGTCAAATCCTCTGAAGCGGTTCCACAGGGCGTCCCAGGCGCCGCCCAGTTCCAGCTGCACGGCGGAATTGCGGAAAAAGATGACGCCCAGTTCAGCGCCACCGGCAAGGCCATAGCACACATAGTTGTCGTTGGTAAAGTGGTCGTCCCATTGCAATCCAAGGCCAAAGCCCGCCCCCACAAAAGGCGTAATCGCGCCGGTGCTAAAAAAGAACCGACCGCCAATGAGGAAGGTTTCGTGCCACTGGAATTCGTCGCCAAAAGAGATATCCATATTGTTGATGATGGTGATGGCGGCTTGCGGGATTACCTCGAAAATCCTCCCGTAATGGAACACAAAACCCTTGTCCCAATCCAGCTTGGGGTTACCCACCTTGTCTTCCCAGTTGTGCCAAACAGCCATGCCGAGGCCATAGCTCACGTAGTTGCGGGTGGGGCGCTTGTGCGCAAAGTTGTCGTTGGGGTCTTCGCTCGACTGCGCGGACACCACATACACCACCTCGGGATTAGACGCCTCGTAGGCCGGGGCATAGGCGGCAGAGCCCTGGGGCACATCGCTTGCGGCGAGGTTTGCAAGCGCCACGGCCACGGCGCCTTCAATGGCTACGTCCAAGTTGTCGATGGATTCGGACTTTTGCTTGCCCGAGCCCACAACCGCACCGTCCTTAATTTGTTCGCAAACCACCACGAACGAGCTGCCCATAGTCATCACGTTGGTGCGGAGCTGCACATCGCCCGCGCCCTCCACGGGAGTATTGCCCGTGGCGCTTACCGCCGCCCGCACAATGGACTGCACCATTTGCGGAGCGTCTGTAGAGAACTCGGCGCCGGTGGGGGCCAATACCTGAACGTTGGCAGCCAGGGTAGCGGCAGCCGCAAAGAGGAGCGTGGCGATAATCTTCTTCATGCTTCAAAATATACAATGTTCGTGGCGGCAAACGCAATACCCGCCACAACGGCAAACGCAAATAAAGTATTTTTTAGGCATGAACAAAGCCGCCATCATCGTTGCTGTATCCATGCTCCTGAGCCGCGTGCTCGGGATTTTCCGTGAAATGCTTTTGGCGCATGCGGCGGGCGTCTCGCTCGAAAAGAACGCTCTAGACCTCGCGTTCATGATTCCGGACATTCTGAACCATGTGGTGAGTACAGGATTCCTCTCGATTATCTTCATCCCGATTTTCACGGGCTACAAGGTGGCTGGCGACGAGAAGGGCGGATGGAAGTTCTTCAGCAACGTGCTGAACACGTTCGGCATCGCGCTTTTGATTCTCGTAGTGCCCGCGTTCATCTGGATGAAGGAACTTTTGCAGCTGTTGACGGTCGACGGCGCCACGCCGGAACTTATCGAGCGCGCCACGTACTATGGCCGCATCATCTTGCCCGGCCAGGTGTTCATCTTCGTGGGAAGTATCCTCGTGGCCGTGCAGCACACCCGCAAGCAGTTCCTTATTCCCTCGCTCACGGGCCTCATCTACAACGTGGCGATTGTCGGCGGCGGTGCGGCCGGGCTCGCGCTCGGTAAGTACACCGGCACGGACTTCGGCCTCGAAGGCTTCGCCTGGGGCGTGCCGGTGGGCGCCTTCATCGGGTTCTTCGCGCTCCAGATTTTCGGCGCACGGCGTGGCGGCGTGCATTACGAGCTGCTGGTACAGCCGACCCATCCCGATATCGTTCGCTACTTCAAGATGATGCTCCCGATGTCGCTTGGCGTGGGTTCCATGTTCGGGCTGGAATTCATCATCCGTAGTTTCGGCGCGAACTTCGGTACAGGCGGTATCTCGAGCCTCAACTACGCCTACCGCGTGATGTACACGCTGGTGGCGGTCTTCGGGTTCTCCGTAAGCGTCACGAGCTACCCCGACATGGCGCGCCTCGTAAAAGAAGGCAACTTCGTAAGCCTCAACCAGAAAATCTGGAAGAGCCTCTCGCGCATGTTCTGCATCTTGATTCCGGCGGTCATCACCGTGTGGGCGCTGAGCTTCCCCGCCGTGCGCATCCTCTTCGAGCGCGGCGCCTTCCAGCGCGAGACTACCGAAGCCATTTCCGAAATACTCCGCTGGTATTTGCCCGTAAGCCTTGGGCTCTGCCTGCAGGCGGTGCTCGTACGCAGCTTCTACGCCTGCGAACGCATGTGGGTGCCCACGCTCCTCAACACCGGCATCTTCGCCGCGACTATTCCCGCGTACATCGTGCTCGGCGCCCCCGAAGTGGGTCTCGGCATCAAGAGCGTACCCATCATCGGTGCCACGGGCGCCATCCTGCAAGTGCTCTCGATGATATTCATGTGGGCGAAGAAGAACGGCACCGACGGCATGAAGGAAGCGCTTCTCAACATGTTCCGTGCGCTCGTCGCCTTCGGAATCATGATTGCAGTAGCCATCGGGCTCGACCACGTTTCTGGCGAGTTCGTGCGCAACGCAAGCCTTGTCGTGCTGATTGTATACGCCTGCGCCGCGGGCATCGGGCTGTTTACGCTCACGCTGATTATCCAGCGCTACCTCGGCAGCAAAGATGCAAAGGATATCTTGAACGAATTGCTCGGAAAAGTTCTCCGCAAACTGCACCTCGCAAGATAATCATTTACTCATATCGATGTTAACCGTATCGGGTTTCATGTGGGCTTCGTCTTTCGGGGGCATAGCCGACTCCGGAATTTCCGTAGAATATTCCGTCATGTCATCGTCTTTAAATCCGTTATACGTCCACTTGATAAAGCCAACGGTCCCGCCAACCACGGCGCCCGCCACGAAACCCACGGCCGCGACGCCTACACCAATCCAGACCGTCTTTCCAAGGTCTTCCTCGAACTGCTGCTCCTGCTCCGTCATATCGTCCTCATCCTTGTCCGACGAAGCTGCACCGGCCGCGACGAACACGACCATCCCGGGAACCGCGAGCGACGTTCCCGTATTCACAGCATAACGAACCACGGGATTCGGGTTCCTGCTCACGGCGCACCCGACAAGCGAGAATGCAAGTAAAATGCATATGATTGACTTCAGGAACTTCACGCCCCAAATATATAGAAAAAGCCTCGCGAACTTTCGCGGGGCTTTCGTACAAGCTTAAAGCAGATTATTTCACATCGCAACCGGCGCTCGGATTTACCCAGCCCTCTTCCGGGGGAGCCTCGCCCGCCTTCCAGCAATGGAGCGTGTCGAGCACGTCGCCTTCCTTGACCGTTGACCAGTCTTCCAGTTTCTTGATGTTGGTTTCGTTAGTGGTGTTGATTCGGCTCGAGTAATGATCGATCAAGTACTGCGGGCATTCCACTTCTTCGATGTAGTAGGTCGGATTGTCGGCAGCCATGTACCAGTCGGCAAACCAGTGGCAACCGCGCAAGAGGTTCGGGAGCCCGGCGTCAGCGAAAGCAGCATCGCACATATCCTTAACGCAGGTCTGGTAACAATCCAGGGAGCCCTCGGTGCCGCAGTTGGTGTTTTTCTGGCATTCCGTAAGGAACCCGCCAAAACCAGCACCCCAGTTAAAGCCAGCGCCCTTGTTCACCTGAGTAGAGAGCGCATCGAAGGCGCCCACGCCGCCACCCGGCACCATCAAGTCGAACTGGCCAGCAGGCAATTTGTCGTTACCCCCAGCGACATCCCCACCGATATTGGAGGCCATCACCACCAGGTGCTTACCCTTAAGTGCCTTATGGGTCGCCTTGGGCGGGTTGTTTTCCATCTCGTTCGCGAAGTGGCCATCGTACTGCAAGTGATAGCACTTGCCGCACTTGCTATCGGCAGTGCCCGCAACGTATGCATAAGAAAGTGTATCGTTCACGGCAATCGGCGCCATATCCGTGCAGGTAAACACGCCTTTTTCCTTGACCTTGGTGCAAGCGCTGTTCGTGCCTTCGTAACCGAACCAGGACTTCGATACGTTGCCCAAGGTAAAGGTCGGGACTTCCACATCATGGATGTTGCAGTTACGTGCAGTGCCAAAGGTGGAAAGATAGGCCTCATTGGAAGACATGCTTGCACGAGTCTTATCGTTCTCGCTTTCCGCATACCAGGAGCAGTGCGGCTTGCAGGCGTCCCAGTAGCGGGTATTCCAGCCGCGCGGGGCCGTGGCGCTAATGTCCTTGGTATATTCGGCCGGAGGCGGGCCGTAAGAGTCAATAGTCGGGAATCCTTTCTCGTCGAGTTCCGGTTCCGTATTCACGGAGCTGCTGGAAATTTCGGGAACCACGTCGGCACTGGAGCCCGGAATCACCGAGCCGCTTGAAAGCATCACCGCGGCGCTAGAAGTCGGGTCGTTCGGATTCGCCGAAGAACCGGGATTCACCGTACCGCTCGAGCCGGGATTCACGGAACCACTGGAACCCGGAACCGCATTGCTCGAAGCAGGCGTTGCCTCGGACGAACTAATCGGGTTATCAACCACACCCGTACCCGGGTTATTGCCCACCGGATCGGTGGCCTTGTCCAAAGTAGAGTCGTCGCCGCAAGCGCAAACCATGGCGACCGCACTGGCCGCAAGCATCGACTTGAACAGTTTACGTTTCATAGCACCTCGTTACGGGTCACAACCAGGACCGCCATTGGGATCACGCGGATTAACGCCGTCCCTCCAACAATGGAGCGTGTCCAAAGCATCGCCCTTCTTGTACGTGGACCAATCGGCCTGCTGCTTATAGTTATTTTCCTTCGATGTGTTAATAGTCGTTGTATAATGATCTATCAAGTATTGCGGGCATTCCACTTCTTCCCAGTTGTAGGTCGGGTTGTCTGCGGCCATATACCATTCGGCAAACCAGTGGCAACCGCGCAACAGGTTCGGCCAATCCTTGAACACTTCGTCACACTTCTTGATGACGCACTGCTGGTAGGCTTCCACGGTGTTGTCCCAACCGAGGCTGCTCTGACATTCCGTAAGGAATCCGCCACTATTTGCACCGAGGCCGCTAGCAGGCACGCCAATCTGGGTAGAGAGCGCGTTGAACGCACCCACGCCACCGCCCGGCACAAGCATGTCGTACTGGCCCGCTTCCACATCGTAACCGATGTTGGAAGCCATCACAATCATGTGCTTGCCCTTGAGTGCCTTGTGGGTTTCCTTCACGTCATTCGCGTGGTTGCCGCCGTTGAACTGCAAGTGGAAACACTTGCCGCAACCACCGCCGAACTGCGCGCCCGGAGCCGCAACGTAACCATAAGAAAGATTTTCTGTCACCTGAATCGGGGCCATGTCCGTACATGTGAACGAACCCGTTGCATCACCTTTCGTACATGCGCTCGGTGTACCTTCATAACCTAAATAGTATATGCTTACATTACTTGAAAGAACAAATGTTGGAATTTCCACATCATGCACATTGCAGTTCCTTGCAGTCATTCTGCCGGCAATATATGCTTCTTCCGATGAAGCATCTACATTTTCACGAATGGAGCAGTGCGGCTTGCAAGCATCCCAGTAGCGGCTGCTCCAGCCCGTCTTTCCGTTGCTCAGAATATCCTTGGTGTATTCAGCCGGAGGATCGCCGTAAGATTCAAGAGTCGGGAAACCGTTCTCGTCAAGGTCCGGATCCTTGCTGCTGGAACTCTCGGGAACCACGTCGGCGCTAGAGCCCGGAACTACCGAGCCGCTGGAACCCGGATTCACTGCGGCACTCGATGTCGGGTCGGTCGGATTCGTCGACGAACCGGGATTCACCGCACCGCTCGAGTTTGGATTAACAGCAGCACTCGAACCGGGAACAGCGGCGCTGGACTGCGGAGCAGCAGACTCGCTGCTCTTGACGACTTCGCCGGTATTCGGGTCGATCGACGCATTCTTATTACAGAAAATCTGTGCCGACATGTTGACGTCGACATACGGGCCCTCGGCATCCATGATATGGCCAACTCCGTCTTCCGACAAAGTGAAGTATAATCCCTCGACGACCTTGCCATCCTTGTCGTAAATAGAACCGGCACCCGTCTGCGAAGTCGCCTGGTCGATAACCCAGTATTCGCCGATGCCCAGATCGAAAATCCAACCGTCCTTGAACACCATGTATCCGGCACAGGGACTGTTGGGCTGGCTACCGCTATCCACGGAATTCGTCGCGGGAGTGTCGCTGCCCGAACCGGAATCGTCACCGCAGGCACAAATCATCGCCACGGCGCCCATAGCCAACATAACCTTAAAAAGCCTGTTCTTCATAAGTCTCCTTGTATTTCATCTAACCCTAAAAATAAATTTATGTATCCTCAACCGCACGAAAAAAAGATAATTGGAACATCGAAGTGTTCACAAATCGTGCCCGCGCGTGTTGCAACTCACGTTTTTTATGCAAAAAAAAGCTCCACTAACGTGGAAGCCTTTTTTGAGTTACTAGTAATTGCCGCGTAGCGGCCCTCATTAGTCCCTGAACTTCACCTGCTTGGTGCCGGCGACGACTTCGCCGATCTGCACCCACTTCTCGCCCTTGGCTTCGAGGTGAGCAACGACTTCGGCCTTGTCGGCGGGGTCAATGAACACGAGCATGCCCATGCCCATGTTGAAGGTATTGTACATCTCGTCCTTCTCCACGGAGCCAGCCTGCTGGATGAGCTTGAAGATCATCGGCGGGTCCCACGTGGTGCGGTCGATAATCACGTCCACATTGTCCGGGAGAATACGCGGGATGTTACCCTGGTAGCCCGAACCCGTGATGTGGGCGAGGCCCTGGATAATCTTCTTGTTGCAGAGGTCGATGAGGCTCGGGTAGTAGCTCCTGTGCGGCGTCGCGAGCGCTTCGCCAATAGTCTTGTCCATGCCATCGACCAGCGTATCGACCTTGTAGCCCGCCACATCGAACAACACTTTACGAGCAAGCGAATAGCCGTTCGTGTGAAGACCTGTAGAAGGGAGACCGAGGATGATGGTACCCGGCTTAATCTTCTTACCGTCGATGATGTTTTCGCGTTCCACCACGCCGACGATGGTGCCCGAAATATCGTAGTCGCCCGGACCGTAGAAGCCCGGCATTTCAGCCGTTTCGCCACCGATCAAAACGAGGTCGTTTTCGCGGCAAGCCTTGGCCATACCGGCAACCAGCTTGTCCATAACGCCCGGTTCCAGGCGTCCGGTAGCCACGTAGTCCAAGAAGAACAGCGGACGTGCGCCCTGCACCAGGATGTCGTCACAGCAGTGGTTCACGATGTCCTGGCCCGGCAGTTCGTGGGTGCCCATTTCGATATCGACCTTGAGCTTGGTGCCCACGCCATCCACGGAGCTCACGAGGACGGGGTCCTTCATGCCCAGGTGATTCAGCGTAAAGAGGCCGCCAAAATTGCCGACGTCGCCGAGGACGCCTGCGTTAAAGGTGGTACGTACGGATTTCTTGACACCGACCATTGCTTCGTCGGCACGGGCCAAGGACACTCCTGCGTCTGCGTAATTCATCTTTTTTCCTTTGCCGCTTATTGTGCGGCACATTGTTGAGCCCTATTTTTTCTGGGCGCCTTGTTTTTCATCAATATTTCTGAGAGCATCCAAGATGAGGCTCGTCGTATCGGCCTGCTGGTTGATGTTCACCACCTCGGGCATCAAGTGGGTGTCCAACTTGAACAGCGAGTCGTCGCCCCACGAGAGAATCTTCTCGAGGGCATCCGGACCTGCCAGTTTGCCACACTTGGCACAGCAGATACGGCCTTCACGGAATGCCACAAAACCGCGTTCGCCGTGAGATTCACAAACCACGGTACCGGTGATGCGGCTCTTTTCCATTGTCTGGGCAAAATCGATAAACGGAAGCACCTTGCCGCTCGCCAAAAGGGAGAGACGCTGGAATTCGTCAAACGCCTGGTTCTTCACGCGAAGGTTGTCGGCAACCACCTTGTACAGGTACACCATGATGTTCGGGTTCTTGTCGAGGAACTTCACGAACTCGGCCTTCGGGATCTGCAACACCGTGCAGCCTTCGTCGTCGGCAATGATAGTATTGCTGGTGAGCTCGTTACAAAGAATGGACATCTCGGCAAAGCAAGCGCCGCTCTCGATGTAGGCGAGCACATTGTAATGACCGTCGGGCAAAAACTGACCGCACACGCGGGCACGACCACTCTGCATCACGCAAAAACAGTCGCCCTCGACACCACCTTGAATAATCACTTCGCCGGCATCGTACTCGCGAATCTGCGCATTCAACAGTAAAAAGTCGGCACAATCCCTAGGCACCTGTTGCAAAAAAGGCACTCTAGATTCATAAGTCGAGGCAATCCAATCACCAATTCCAGTAGGAGCTTTCATAATGTTAGAAATTATAAATATTTCTATACCATTTGTAAGCGGGCTTTGGCGAATTGACACCATTATCAGCCCCTATCTCCTGATACAAGCACCGGTTCATGTTTTCCAACAGCTCAGCAGGTCGAGCCACAGCCCCCTCGTAAAAATCGTTGCCGTCGCCAGGGCCCTTAATCCCGTCATTTTGGCACACGCGTTTTTCCCTGAACGCCTTGATGTTCGCGACACGCGGCTCCGCAGCCAATATTTCGTCGGGCTTCGAGAACATTCCCGGATTCACCCACACGTCGGCACTGTCGGCAAGGGCAAGCACCTCCTCGAGCGACAGGCGCAACTCGCGGGTCGTGTCACCTGCCCACAGGTAAAGGCCTCCCGCATCTTGGATTAGGGTCGCGGTAAAACTTTTGCCCCCGGGTGCGTACCACACGCCACCATAGGCCATCCCGGCCAAAACACGCGGACGCTTTTTCTTTTTTGGTGGAGCGCGGCGTATATAAGTCTTGGCGTAATGAACCGTCTCTGCCTTAAAAATCGAGTCCGCACGGCGCACCATCGCCCCGTCCCCTTCGTCGAGCATCATTCCGAACAACTTAATCCACTCTGCCTTGGCAAGCGGGTTCTGTTCTTGCCACTCCGAGGTAAGGATCAGCGGGAGTCCCAATTTTTGCAGGTGTTCGTAATCGTCTTTGCCGCCGCCGGTCGCAAAGGTCATCACCATGTCGGGCTTGAGGTCCGCCACCTTCTCGAGCGAAAGCGCAGGACCGTTCCCCACCTCGGCGACCTTGCCGTACAGGCTGCTGTCGACCACGTACTTGCCCTCGCCCACACCCACAATGCGGTCCGCAGCTCCGAGCCTTGCCATGTAGCCAATTTGAGCCGACGAGAGCACCACCGCCCGCTTGACGGGCTTCTCAAACACAATCTCCTTGACCAGAGTATCCCCACCCACAATCGACATGATCTGGGCGGCGGGCTTGCCGCATGCCGTCCCCAAACGAAAAAGCTTGCTATACTGGACTGCCTTGAACTGCCCGTCGTCACTACACGAGGGAGTTTCCTCACCCGAGCCACAAGCACCCAAAAAACATGCCGGCACACACAAAAGCGCCGCCAAAACGCAAAACAGCCCCAACCTGGACCCCAGGAACGGGCGCAAAAATGTTCGTAAACTGTTGATTTTTAACATCTTATGAATTTTTCCCCTGCACATTTCCCAAAGATAATGTATTTTATACATCGGAATTTCCTTATTGGGAGTCTTGTATGAAGACAAAAATAGCTTTCTTGGCCGCATTGGCATGCGTCCTCACATTTGCAACGAGCGCCTCCGCCGAGAGCGACAACGGTTTTTACGAAAAAGACCACGTTCGCGGATTCATTTCCATTGGCGGCGACTACCGCGGCATGTTCAGTGAATTCCAAAAATATGTGAACCAGACCGCTTTCGTTAACGGTGCCCACAGGTCCACCCCCGCAGGGGACTCGGTCGAGCAGGATTACGTTGGCACCCTCAAGTACTCCAAGTTCGAAGACTACTTCATTGGCCTGCACGTCAACATGGGTGCCCAGTACAAGCAGTTCCTGACCTGGTTCGATATCAACTTCATGCCTACCCAGACTTCGAAGCGTCCGAGCGCAACCTACGCCACCGTCTCCGAGGACGGTTCCGACACCCAAAAGTTCCCGCTGTACGATGTCCGCTGGTTCACCTACGGCGCCGACTGGATGTTCGGTTGGAAGCTCTTTGGCGAGAACACCATCATCAACCTGATTCCCGCCGTCGGTATCGGCTTCAACCTCATCAACTTCCACTTTGCCTCCAGCTTCGACATAGAAAGCATTGATAAACCGGGTACCTACGCCACTCTCCGCGACCGCTACTACAGCACCATGGCCTCCTCGGTCAACGCAGAACTGGAACTCCGTCTTGAATTCGGCCCGATCGGCATTGGCGCCTACGGCGGCTACCGTTACGTGCGCTACAACGAACTCAACGTCGAAGGCAACAGGCTCGAAACCGCCTACAACATGTACGACACGGACAATGTGGGCGACACATGGTTCATTGGCCTCCGCCTTACCTGGATCTTCCGCAGCGACTGGCAAAAGAAGCAGGACGACAAGCTTTAATCCAAGCGTTTTTAACAAAGACGGCTTGCCAGGTGCAAGCCGTTTTTTTGTTGCCTCTAGGCCGTTTGCCTAAATCCCGTTGGCGCTTTTTCAAAGAGCCCTACCTCGCCCGGGTCCACCGGCGGGTGGGCGTTCGCCACCTGCTCCATGGCCACGTAGTAGTCGCATTTTTCCCGCAATCCCTCGTCCGTCTTCCAGCAAATCCAGCGGTCGTCCTTGGGGTAGGCAAAGTTCCAGCCCAGCACCAGCGTGCGCACCCCGCAGCAGCGGAGCATCTCGGGGAAAGGCGAATACTGCGCCTGCGTACTGAGCAGCACAGCCACGTCAAAATGCCCGTAAGAGGCAAACATCATGGCGTCGTCCATGAGGCCGATGTTCGGCGTATGACGCCCCAGAGTCGCCGTCTCGGCATAGTGGATGTTGAAGCCCACATGGCGCAGCTCGCGCTCAAAGCCCACAATCCCGTTCCCTCTCCTGTATTTGGACTTCCGGTACGGATGATAGTAGTGGCACTCCATAACCACGCCGCTACGCTCTTGCGCGAACAGCTTTACGGCTTCGCGGCGCGTCCAGCTCTTGAGCCCGCGAAAGTTCAAGCGCGTGTGGTAAGGGTGGAACTGGCGGTAATATTCGTTCACCTTCTTTAAGGTGAAGCCGTCTATAAAGAAGGCGATGCGAAGGACTTTTTTAGTAGGCATATAAACTCCGTTTTTAAGGTGTCTATTCCTTAAAACGGATTTTTGCCCAGGATTGTTCCTAAAAAAATTTAGGGTTCTTCAAAAATTACAATAGTTTACGTTTTTTGAGATCATCCATCAAGGAACCGGGCATCCAGCTCTCGATGGCCCTGTACTTGGGGTCGTCCAGCTTGGCGCGCTGTTCGGCGGCCTTGTCCTTTTTGCCGGCGTCATGGTAAATGCGAATGAGGTTCAGCACCGAGCACCAGTAACGAATGGACGCGCCCTTGCGCTTCATATAATCGGCTGCGCTCTTCTCGTAAATATCGGCGGCCTCATCGTAACGCTTGAGGCGGTAAAGCATGTCGGCCTTGATCTGGAGCATCACCGGGTGGTTGGGCGCCTTGGCAAGCCCGCGCTCGGCAAGTTTAAGACCTGTATTGAAGTCCTCCTTGTCGTAGTGCATCCAAATTAACGGCGTCAAAAAAAGGGGCCAAAAGCGAGTTGATTTTTTGGAGGCACTGTCGAGCACCGCCAGGTACTCTTCGCGGTGGTCCGACTTAAACGGCACCCAGCTAAAACTCTTGTCCACATAGTAGGCATAAATGGCGTAAAAGGCGCGGGCCTCCTGGTCCTTGGAATCCTCGAACATCTTGGCGGCAGATCGCGTTTTGAGCGCTCCCGACACGGAGTGCCCCGTTTCACTTTGTACGTAACCCAATTCGAACTTGCGAAGCGCGTCCCACATGCCCTCAGACTTGCATTTTTCCAACTGCTTGCCCGCGGTAAACAGGGCGGCCGTATCGCCGAGGTCATCGTAAATGCTAATGCGCACAATGTTCTCGAGAACGCAACCCGCCCCCTCGTTATGGCTCCGCAACGTTTTTGCCGTCGCCATCGCGTCGCCATACTTGAGCGCCATCGTCTGGGCGGTCGCCTTCGAAACGAGTTGCGAAAGCGAATCGGGCAGCGCAAGCGTGAGGTTTTCGGCAAAGGCGAAACCCGACAGCATAAGCGATATCAACAAAAAACGACACAGCATGATGGTCAAAGATACAAAAACAAGGGGCTTTTGATAATCCAAAATGGAATAAAAGGACGCCAACATCGCCCAGTGCCAAAATTTGACTCAAACCAGACGTTCAAATTATTGACCCTCAACAAGTTACACATTCATCACAAAACGTTCGTGAGCCCAATAACGGCGCGGGATTGCAAGCATTCCGGAAGTTTCAAAAATGGGGTATGATTTTTATCACTTGCCTTGCAAAAGGGGCAAAAAGTATAATGTGTTTAAAGGATTCACCTTGGAGGTCAATTATGAAACTGCTCCATAAAACATCCACGCTTTCTTTTTACCTGATCCACACGGGGTTTCAGACTTTCAAGAGTCGCCTCCGTGAAATCCTCAATGCCACCAGCGGAGTGAACCTCGAAGACGTCCTCGACGACGACCGTTTGGGCGTTTATTACCGCAACGGGGACTCCCCCGAATTTGTGGCGGCGGCCATCATTGGCCCATGCGTTGACATGGACGACGAGGACTTCGCCGACGTCGGCTAGTTACTTTTTGGAGTCGCCTTCCTTAGACTTGGCTTCGACACTCGGGATTTTGCACCCGTCCATCGTCTCGAACTTGCCCTTTTGCACCGTCACAATCTTGGTGTTGACGTTGGCGCCGCGTTTGAACTTGATGTCGCCATAAACGCCCTTGAACTCATCGGCGTTGTTTAACGCGTTGGTCAGGCTCTCGGGCTTTTTGGCAAGCGTCGTGAACACGATGTTTGCGGCGTCATAGCTGAGGCCGCTTACTTTATCTTCACCCGGTTCGGCACCCCAGCGTTCCTGGAAGGCCTTGGAGAACTTGTCAAAGGCCTCGGCGTTGCCGTTCATGTCGAGGGCGGGCACGCTAAAGAACGAGCTGTCGACCAGGCGCTTACCGCGAATCAAAAGTTCGCGGCCGTACCAGCCGGAGGCACCGAGCATCACGCCCGAAATCTTGTTGAACGCCACCTGGCTCACCATGGCGCCGGCATCGCCCGGGTTCGTCGCCGGGATAAAGATGCCCGGGATGTTGAACGTGGAATCGCTCATGTAGAAACGGCGTTCCTTGGGGCTCACAGCATCGAGGTCGCTAGCGCCGCGGGCAATGTTCCTGCGGCGGTTTTCCTGCTTAAAGCGCACATCGCGCAGCAGGTCAAATTCGGTCTTGTAGTCGGGGCGGCCCTCTTCGTAGTTGCGGAACGCCACGATGTTGCCGCCGCGACGCTCCACGGCACGCGTAAAGCTCGTGGTCATCGAGGAGCCGTAATCGCCCAGCGGGCTCATGATGGCGAACTCGCGGATGTTCAAGCACTTGGTGGCAAAGTCGGCAATGCTCTGCGCCAGGTTGTCCATGGTGATGTTCACCTGGAAAATGTTCGGGCCCATCTTGGCGATGCCGTCGTCGGTGGCCGTCGGGGTGAGCATCGGGATGTTCTGGAAGTTGCTGCCGAGCCAAGCGGCCACGGTCGCCGCCGGGGCGCTCATGATGGGGCCAATCACTGCGATAATGCTGTCTTGGTTGATGGCCTGCTGCGTGCGCATCAGGGCCTGCGCTGCGTCGGCACGGGTATCGGCAATGCGCACGTTCACTTTTTTGGTGAGGCCCGCCTGTTCCTGCGCCAAGAGCACGCCCTGGATGGCGGCGGCGCCAAATTCGGCAAAGTCACCCGAGAGCGGCGCCAACACCAAAACCGTCGGCATGCCGGCGCCCTGGTCCTCGAGGGATTCCAGGCCCTTTTCGGCGGTCTTCGAGAGGTTCTCGGCAACGCCGCCCTTCAAAACCTTCTTGTACCAATAGCGGGCGGCCTTGTAGCGCCTTGCATTTTGGCTTTCGCGGCCCACCTGGAGCTGCATCCAACCCACAACGTCCTTGTCGACCGGGTACTTTTCGAGCAAGGCCTGCAACTGGTCGGCCGTCATGAGGCTCGCGGCCAGTGTTTGTACGGCCACTTCCTTGGTGCGGCTGCGTGCCGCCGGATTCTTGGTGTAGGCCAAAATGCGGAGCATCGCCTCGACGCCCTCATAAACGGAACCCTTCTCGACCAACAAAATGGCGTGCGCCAGTTCCATACGTTCACGGTATTCCGAAGAAACGTGATATTCCAGGAACTTAGACGAGAGCGAGAGGGCCTCGTCGCGCTTGTGTTCGCGCAGGTAGCATTCCGTGAGCATCACGGAGGCTTGGGCGCCCGCATGGGTCTTGAACTTCGCCTTGGAGAGCTTTTGCAGCGGGGCAATGGCGTCAGCGCACTTGCCGTCGCGGATTAAGGCTTTTGCCTGCGCCACTTCGTCCTGGGCAAAGAGCGGTGTAGAAAGGAGGGTTGCAACGAGAAGGGGTAAAAGACGTTTCATATTCAATTATTCTTCGGCAGCGGCCTGCACCACGTCGTGTTCTTTCTTGATTTGTTTTTGCATCGTTTCGGGGAGCTTGACCCAGTCCATCACATCGACACGGAATGGAAGCCCGCTCTCTACAAAAGCCTTCTCGACCGCAACCATGTCTTCAAAAGAGATGGGGCTTTGGGTGAGCACCACCAGTTCCAACTCGGTTTCGGGAGTCAGGTCCACGCCCGTCACGCGGGCGCCAAAGGCCCAAACTTCCAAGCCCTCGAAGTGAAGACTCAAAATACGCTGGACCGTTTCCAGTTGATCGTTTTCTATGCAAAGAGCCATAGCGCACCAAATATAGTTAATAAGAGGGGGCACCCTAACGACCCAGAGCCGTCATCGGCACCCTTTTTCACCGGTTTTTGGATGCATTTATTGAACCGTCCCAAAAAAGACCCCAAAATACCATATGAAACACATCGTTTCATATAGCTCGAAAAAACATGAATTTGTTCATATTTTCTGTTTAAAATAAGAAAATAGTCACTTCTTGCATCTACCCACTTAAAAAAAGAGAACTTAACTTTGAGTTATCAATCACAGACAAAGGAATACACCTCATGAAAAAACTCTCTCTCTTATCTCTATCATTGCCATGGCAGCCGCATTCACCGCTTGCAGCGACGACGAATCTTCGGGTGGCGACGCCTGCCTCTTCAAATACGAAGACGGTAGCCAGATGTGCATCGACGGCGATGCCTCTACGGTAGACCTTCTCTGCGGCGGCTCCAGCACAGGCGTTAAGACCGAATCCGTCTCCAGCTGCCCCTCTGGCGCTACCGCTACTTGCCCTGACGATGGCATGGGAATAACCAATTACTATTACGAAGAAGGCGCCACCTGCTCCCTCTTCTAATAATAAACGAGTTTAACAACTAACAACCCGTACACCCAACAAAGCCTCCGGACCCATATCCGGAGGCTTTTCGTTTGTAACCACTAAAAGCGGGCTCTAAAAATCAGTCCTTGAGGCAGCGGACCGGGGCGTACACTGTACGCACATCCTGTTCAAAGCATCCGCGAGCAGTTCGCCCCCATCCCCCAAAGGTATAGGCACTATAGGGTTCCACGCTCCCATATATAGAAGTTATCCATACAGCTCCAGTCAACGTCGTAAGCGAATCACTAAATACAATGCTATCGCCAGACACCTTGGCTCCACCCACTGCTTTTAGGTTAAAGCCGTACAAATCGAAGCCTTTGCAATAGTAATCATAATCTGTACTCATCAGGGCGTTGCACGTGGACCCTATTCTTGCATATAAGGAATCAGTCTCCTGCATAGAGGGAATGTGCCAACCCTCCGGGCATACGCCCTGGACCTTGGTCGTAAATTCACAAAGAGGCTTTTGCGCACACACGGCATCCGTAGAGCCCACCGCCGTGGCCCACTTGTATAGCCTGCCATATTGAGTGCAGTTTTCTTCGTCGTTATCGTAGCAAACGCTGTTTTCGCCGCCATTGTAATTCAGGTTCTCCGCCATCCAAACCTGGTCGCCGATCTGGACCGTTTTATACACATGCCCGTCACGGGCATCCACCAGGGAATCCAATGTCACTGTGGCGGGGTCCAACATGTCCATTGGCGAAGTCAGTTCGGTCGCCCCCTTAATGCAGCGCACCGAAAAGGCATAATTGCCAGGTCTAAATTGCCTCCTCCCTCCATTATCAAAATAATCCCAATATTTTGTCACCGACACAAGGTAAGGAAAACGCCCATCGTTCGAAGCGCTCCACAAGTATCCCTTAATATCCGTATCAAAGTATCTAACTGGAATTACAGAATCTACCCCATTGTTCACCGGGACTTCACCAGCCCCTGCAGAAAGGAGGGCGAAACCGTAAGTGTCGTCTCCCATGTGGTCTACCGACTTCAGGCGCTTGGCCTCCAGGCTGTCGTCGCCGGCATAGTGGAACAATATTTCGAAGTCGTCAAAGTTGGGAAGACGCCAGCCCTCGGGGCACACCCCCTGTACATTCATGATGTTATAATACACGATCCCTTCGCCATAGCCCTTGGTGACGTCACTAAAAAGGCCAGCACTGTCTATGGCCGCCGACCACATGTAAAGCCGCCCGAACTTTTCGCAGTTGGCAGGGTCGTTGTCATAGCAAAAACTGGACGAATCCGAATTTGTCGTCGGCACCGTGTAGGCGTAATTCAAGTTCTCGGCCATCCATTCCTGGTCGCCAATCTGGACTGTTTTGTACTCGTGGCCATCACGTGCGTCCGTAAAACTTGAAATGCGTTTTTGCGCAGTCGTTGCCGAGGTGTCGGCGGTATCGTTTACACTGGTGTCGGCAGTGTCAATGACGGGAACGTCGTGGCCCATGTCCTGCAAAATACCGAGACCCTGCTGTTGCAATGTCATGGCCACATCCTTCAGGTAAGTGGCGGCAGAATCCTTAGGCGTCACCGTCGTGACGCAGACCAAGTGCAGTTCGTCGCAAACATCCAGCCCAAACTGGTCCGTAAACGCACCTTCCTTTTCGGTGCAACTCGCCTCGAAGGCACTAAGGCCCGCGCGGCACGCCGACTCGGCCGAGTCGCCGCTGTAGAACACATCCAGACGCTCCTCGACAACAGCCTGCATGGCCTCACGCTTTAGCAAATACGTATAATAGCTATTGATGTCGGCAGACTGCACCGTCAATTGAACCGCGTTCTCCTTCTCGTACAGATTCACCACAAGGTTGGCAGAGTCGGCGGCGGTATCGCTATACGAATAGAACTCCTTGGCATCGGTATTGAACACCACCTCGTACCAGCTCGCCTCCACCGTCGTATCGGCGCCGCTGTAGTTGCGCTTGGCGGAGTCCACCGCAACGACGGGCTCCCAGGTTTGGAGGACCTTTTCGTAAGCGACGCTGTCGAGGGTAGCATTCTCGTCTTCGGTGTAGCCCGAGGCGACCTTCTTTTCGGAACTCTCGGAACACGCCGAAACGAACAGCAATGCGGTTATCCAAAAAAAGACGAATCCAAGCAAGAACGTTTTATTTTTCATTGAATATTTCTTTGGTTACAGGGAAAAAATGCAAGTTTAAACGGTAAATGCGATTGCCGTTCTCGGCGTTCGCCACAATGGAGGCAATCTTTTTGCGGCAGGTGGTAAGCTCCTCGACAACGCGTTCGTAGGTCTGCTTGTTCGCCGCCACCGTGAGGCCCGAAAAATTGCGTTCCGACTTGGGCAGCTCATCAATAATTCGCGCCCCCAGCAAAGCCATTTGCTTTTGCATCATGCGAATCGCCTTGGGAATCGCATCGGAGGAGCCCGCCACGGCCTTGTCGGTCTGCTCGTAAACGTTATGGCCCGTACGGGTCAAAAAACCGGCCTCCACCAAAAAGTCGAGCGACTGCTGCACATCAAAGCGCGTCACGCCGCCATAGAGCAAATTTGAAATCTGGGTCGGCGATGCCACCGCGAGCATCGGCGCCATCTCGCGCAATATCGGATTCCACCATGTGTCAAAATAGCGGTAGGCCGATTCGCCCACAATGCGGACCTTGTTCTCTTCGGCAATGGCCTGCATTTTCTCGAAAGCAGCCGCCCTCTTGTTGACATCGGGCTCATCGCTGAACGCCACCATGGCGCGGAAATATTCCGTCTGGATTTTGGCGAGTTTCATGGCCTTGGCCACCTTGGAGAGGCCGACTCGGCTAAGGCGCGTCTTACCGTCGCAAACCAGCTTCAAGTATCCCGATGAGGCAAATCCTGCGAGCTTTGCAAACGCCCGCCACGAAAATGCGGAACTAGCCTTGCGCTCCGCGTAAAAATCTCGCATGTAGAGACGATAGTCTTGGTAGTCTGTTATCGGCTTCATAACTCCTTGCCAGCCTCATGTTTCATCCCACCTCTACAAATATAAGTTTTTCAGGCAAAGTTGGTATTCAAAATTAAAGGCTAAAACCGGATGAGCCACATTTCGGTATCGCTGCCGACTCGCACAGGCGGGCCCCAGCAATCAATACCGCTGGAAACCAGCCACTTGACGCCATCGAGTTCACCCAGGCCGTAAACCAATCGCCAGACCCACTTGATAACGATGGTGCCCGGGAAAAACTGCCCATTGTGCGTGTGACCCGAGAGCGCAAAATCGGGGAGACGCCCCGTGTGCTCCTTCTCGATGCCCTTGGGCTGGTGGTCCAGAACAATCCAAGGCAAGGCATTTTCTTTGGGCGCCAGCATCTGTAGTGGCACGCGAGAAAGCTCCCGGATACGGGCTACCTGGAAATCGGTGCGCCCGGTAAAGCAAGCGTGCGGCATGCAGGCGGTGGAATCGTCCAGCACAATAAATCCGTTCTTGCGCAGCCACCCGTTCGGGTCGCTGCCACTCCACTCCATGTATGCCTCGTGATTCCCGTTAATGGCAATGGCCGCGACACCGGCCGTCTTTGCAAACTGCTGTATCAGCGAGTCGTACCCCTGTTCCGTGAGCACCGAGTCCATCACATCGGCAAAGTCGCCGCCAAACAGAATGTAATCCGGTTTTATGCGGGCGGCGTCGGCAGTCATCCGCTCAATTTTATGACGATCAAAGAGCGGGTCAATGTGCAGGTCGCTAAAAAAGAGGGCAGTGAAGTTTTCGCCGGGCAGGTCCACGCTCGCCTCGCGGATTTTGTAATCGGCATTGTGGGCGTAGCCTACAAAACACATCACCGCCGTCACCACGACGGAAACCGCAAGCAAAACACGCGCAGTCAAAATCGAGAAGCGCTGCTTAAGCGGCTTGCGCACAACCGCGCGGCGCACCCCGCGCGCCACCCACCACAGCATGTACAAAAGCAGCGCCTGGCATAGCCACACCGCCATGAACGCTTGGATGACGCTCGCCCACAAATGCCCGCGAAAAACAAAGCTCACCGGTAAAAGCACCACGGTGAGGCCCGCAATAATGCTCCCCTTGTTGCCCGGCGCAACTTGCCGCACATTCAAAAAGAGGAACAGCACCCCGAATACCAGAATAAAAAGGAAAATCATTTTTCTCCGGGTGCTTTTGAACGGATGTTAGAGTTTCGCCTTCACTAGGGCAAGCAATTCCTTGTGAATTTCTTCGGGGTCGCGGTCGGCGTCTATGGCGGCCACGCAGTCGTAGTCGCGGGCCGCGGCCAGGTAGCCCTGGCGCACCCTCTCGAAAAAGTCGGCCTTCTCCTGCTCCAAGCGGTCAGGCGCCTCGCCGCGTTTGCAGGTACGGGCACGGCCGCGCTCCACACTGATGTCGAGCACGACGGTGAGCTCAGGAAAACAGCCGCCACAAGTCATTTCGGTGAGTTTCAAAATCAGGTCGGTGTCGATGCCGCGGGCGTAACCCTGGTAGGCAAAAGTGCTCCAGGCAAAACGGTCGGCAATCACGATCTTGCCCGCGTCGAGCGCCGGCTGGATCACTTCCTTAATGACCTGGGCGCGGGCCGCGTTGTAAAGCAAGAGTTCCGCCTTGTCGCTCATGATGCCCTTGAAGGATGGGTCCAAAAGGAGCTCGCGAATGCGCTCCGAAATTTTGGCGCCACCTGGTTCACGGAACTTGACGACCTCGTAGCCGTCGCGGGCAAGCGCCGCGGCGAGCATGTCGAGCTGGGTCGTTTTACCCGAGCCGTCAATCCCTTCAAGGCAAAAGAAACGCTTAGCGGTTTTCATATGCAGAGGTCAAATACAAGATGTGAAGTGACAAATCTCTCATTCCACACTACACATTATTCCACGTCCTTCCCGTGGCACTTCTTGTACTTGAGGCCGGAGCCGCACCAGCAGGGGTCATTGCGCCCGAGCTTGGGGCCGGCGGCCTGCTGGGCACGCTGGCGTGCGGCGGCGACTGCCGGGTTCACGCGGCGGGCCGGACGGGTACCCGGCAGAGCCGACTGCGGCATGGGGCCGTTCGACTGTTGCTGCTGTTCAGGCGTAATGGCGTTGGTCTCCGAGGCGGCGGCCTGGCCAGCCAAACCGGCGGCCTTGGCACCCTCGGCGCTCATCTGCGGTTCAGACTCGGCAGCTTCGCCGTTGGCGGGCTTTTTCGCGTTGTTCTCTGCGGCACCATTCTGCTCGGCGGCCTTTTGGGCGGCAGCCTTTTCGGCCTCGACCTGTTCCGGGGTCTTAAGCTGCAACTGGTCCGGAGAGACAGTCACGCCGTTCGGGAGCGTAATGCGGATGTTCAAAATGCGGAGGGCCGTGAGGGTCGCGATCTTCTCGAGGCAACTCTCGAACATCTTGTAGCCTTCGTTCTTGTACACCATCAGCGGGTCCTTCTGGGCGTAGCCGTGGAAGCGGATGGCGTCCTTCAGCTGGTCCATGGCGTACAAGTGTTCCTTCCACACCTGGTCAATGGTCATCAAAAGGAAGCGGCGTTCAATGTTGCGGAAGTCAGCATCGGGGATAATCTTGGTGAGCTTCTCGTAGCGGGCCTTGCACATGCCAATCACTTCGTCCAGCACCTGCTCCGGAGTCTTTTGCATGGCCTGTTCGAGCGTCAGGTTGTATTCCATGCCCAAAGTACGCTGGATGTCGGTGTGCAAGCCTTCGAGGTTCCAATCCTCGGGGTAGCTCTTGGCAATAATGTAGTTGCTCACCTTGATGTCGCAGGCATCCTCGATGCGGTTCATGATTTCTTCGCGGATGTCCTCGCCGTTCAAAATGCGGCGGCGGAGACCATAAATCACCTTGCGCTGTTCGTTCATCACGTTATCGTAATCGAGCAAGTGCTTACGGATGTCAAAGCTCTGGCCCTCGACGCGGCGCTGGGCACCACGGATGGAGCGCGACACAATCGGGTGGGTAATCACTTCGTCTTCGCCCACGCCAAAACGGGTCATGAGGTTCTTGACGCTATCGCCACCAAAAATACGCATCAGGTTGTCGTCCAGGCTCAAAAAGTACTGGCTGGAACCCGGGTCGCCCTGACGGCCCGAACGACCACGTAACTGGTTGTCAATACGGCGGGACTCGTGGCGCTCGGTGCCGAGCACGTGGAGGCCGCCCAGTTCCGTAACTCCCGGTCCAAGGGCAATGTCGGTACCACGACCGGCCATGTTCGTCGCGATCGTCACGCGGTCCTTGTGACCGGCATACTGAATAATCTCGGCTTCGCGACCATGGTTCTTCGCGTTCAAAACATCGTGCGGGATGCCTTCCTTTTCGAGGAGGGCGTGCAGGTGTTCGGACTTTTCGATGGAGGCCGTACCCACGAGGAGCGGCTGGCCCTTGCTGTGGCGATCCTTGATCTCGGCGACAATCGCCTTCCACTTGGCGCCTTCGGACTTGTACACCATGTCTTGCAAATCTTTGCGGATGCACGGCTTGTTGGTCGGGATCACCCAAGTGTTCATGTTGTAAATCTTGATGAATTCCGTCGCCTCGGTCTCGGCAGTACCGGTCATACCCGAGAGCTTCTTGTACATGCGGAAGTAGTTCTGGAACGTGATGGTCGCGAGCGTCTGGTTCTCGCGGCGGATCTGCACCTTTTCTTTGGCCTCGATGGCCTGGTGCATGCCGTTACTGTAGCGGCGGCCTTCCATGAGGCGGCCCGTGTTCTCGTCGACGATGATAATTTCGCCGTCGCGAACAATGTAGTCGACATCCTTCTCGTAGAGGTACCAGGCGCGCAGGGCCTGATCAAAGAAGTGCACCCAGTCGGCGTGTTCGCCGTAGAGGTTCTGGATGCCCATCAGTTCCTGGATGTGGTTCACACCCTTCTCGGTGAGCTGGATGTTCTTGTCCTTCTCGTCGACGCCAAAGTCCCTGTTCTTCACCAGTTTTTGGGCAATTTCGTTCGCCTTGGCGTACTTGTCGGTGGCGTCCTCGGCAGGGCCGCTAATGATGAGCGGCGTACGGGCTTCGTCTATCAAGATGGAGTCCACTTCGTCCACAATGCAGAAGTTGAGTTCGCGCTGCACCAGCTGGTTGGGCTCCACAGCCATGTTGTCGCGCAGGTAGTCAAAGCCAAATTCGTTGTTGGTACCGTAGGTCACGTCGCTGTTGTAGCTAATGCGACGCTGCTCGGGGTTCAAGCCATTCACAATGAGACCCACCGTGAGGCCCAGGAACTTGTAAACCAGGCCCATCTGCTTGGCGTCACGGCCGGCAAGGTAGTCGTTCACGGTCACCACGTGCACGCCGTGACCGCTAAGGCCGTTCAAATACACCGGGAGGGCAGCGGCGAGGGTCTTACCTTCACCCGTAGCCATTTCGGCGATGGCACCTTCGTGAAGCACGAGGCCGCCAATCATCTGCACATCGAAGGGCATCATGCGGAAGGGCTTCACCGACTCGGGGTACAGCTCGCGGACCTTCGCGTAGACGGCGGCGGGCATGTAGACTTCCCATTCGTTTTTGCCGGCGTCGAGTTCCGCCTTGGCGGCATCGGTATATACCTGGAGCTCGGGGCCGAGCTTGCTAAAGTCAAAGTTGTTCTCGGGCTTGAAGATGTTGAAAATACCCAGACGGCGGTCGCACGCCTCCTGGCAAACGGCAAAGGCCTCGACCTTAATGTCTTCGAGCGTGGCGCCGTTCTTGAGCTTTTCGCGGAATTCCGCGCTCTTGGCGGCAAGGGCGGCATCGTCCAGGGCTTCCAAAGCCTTGCGGGCTTCGTGAATCTGGGCAATGACCGGGCGGAGTTTCTTCACCTTACGTTCGTGCGGTGTACCGAAAATCTTGTGGAGTACTGTATCTACAATGCTCATGGCTTTCCTTTTTTAATTTTTACGGGCTTTAATTTAGCAAATAAAGCCCACGCCAGTGGGCGCGGCTCACCGTAAAAACGACGAATTGCAGCAATCGCAAACGAATTCGGCAATTTCCCGAATGCAGCCGATGCGGCTCCCCAAAAGCCCGTGCTCCGCAGGGAACTCGCGCAAGCGATGGATTGCCGTGGTCTCGCCCGCCTTGAGCCTCCCCCACAGAGGGTCAATCATGACCCCCCTCTTTGTAATGGAGTCGCGGGTCCCCACGAGGAACAGCACATTCCTGTTTTTAATTTGTTCGTATGTCGTTGCAAACCGGAGGGCGTCCCTGTGGCTCGAGATATCTTCAAAAATAGCCTCCACGCCATCACTCCGCATAATTTTACCTTGGGTGAGCAGGTTTTTTAGCACCTCGGCTTGGCCACTGTCCAAATAGACAGTGGGGTCGAACGGCGTAATCATCACGATGCCCGCAAGCCACGGCAGGTTTTTGCCCGCGTGGAGCGCCGTGCAGCCGCCCATGCTGTGCCCCGCCAAGAACACCTTGGTCGGATCCACGTTATAGCGCCCGCAAAAGTCGGGAGTGCGCGCGTACTCAGCGAGGTTTTTCGCGTCTTCGATGCAGTTCGAGAGGAGGTACTTGCCCTCGCTGCCCCAGGCGCCGCGATGGTGCGGGACCATCACAACGCAACCTATGCGGCAAAGAGCGTGGGAAATGTCGTCGTTCCTTGCCGAACCCGGGAAGCCGTGGGACAAAATGACGCAGGGGCGCGGGTCCTTGAACTCGCTATCGGGCCACATGATTTCGCCGTAAATGTGGCTCCCGTCGCTGACAAAGTCCAGCGTATCGTAATCGGCGAGCGCCCCCAACGCGGGCACTTCCTTGTCTTCGAACAAATATTCCAACTTCAGCATGTTCCCTACTTTTTTGGCAAGAAATATAGATTTATTTCGCCCCATTTTTTTTATAGATTTCCCACCATGAAGCACATTGCCATTTCATCAGCTTTCGCGACCATCGCGGTCGCCACTTTTTGCGCCGCAGGGCTTGGCACCGCCCCCCTTGCCCAAACCAACGACAGCCTGATGCTAGCCCACCACGAATGGACCGCCAGTGGGTACAGCGTTTACCCGGAACCCGGGCGCAACGGGAGCAACACCAAGCTCACCAAGGCGCCTGCCGGCTACAAGCCTTTTTACATCAGCCACTACGCTCGCCACGGGAGCCGTTTCCACTACAGCGCCGACGATTACCACTACCTCTACAACACACTCGCCAAGGCCGACTCGGCGGGCAAATTGACGCCCCTCGGCAAGTCGGCGCTCGAACGCACGCGGTTCTTGAGCGAGCACGCGGCTCCGCGCACAGGCGACCTCACGCAGGTGGGCGTGGGGCAGCACCAAGGAATCGCCAAGCGCATGGCAAAGAACTTCCCCGAAGTGTTCCGCGGCAACAGTGGCAAAGGCAAAAGCGCGCCGCACGTGGACGCCTTCGCCAGCACCTCGGGGCGCTGCATCGTGAGCATGGCCGCGTTCGTCAGTGAACTGCGCGCCAATGTGCCGAATGTGGACGTACGCCTGGAATCGGGCAAGAGCCTAATGCAGGGAATCAACACATTCGACTTCAAGTACACCAAGGACTACGCCGAGACCGAAGCCTATCACAAGGAGAGCGACAAGCTGTGGAAAAACATCAGCTTTGCGCCGACCCTCGCCCGCATCTTTAGCGACAGCAACTACGTAAAAAAGAACGTGAACGCCTCGGATTTTTACAACAAACTGTACGAAATCCACGGCAGCATGCAGGGGATGGACGCGCAGTTCTTCGAGGGCACGCAACCATTCAATTTCAACGACCTTTTTACGCCCGCCGAGGAACTCGCCCGCTGGAAGGCGCAAAACGCCTGGTGGTACAGCGTGCTGGGTTCGTGCCCGCTCACCGGCGAACAGGGCGTCACCTACGGCAAATCCATTTTGACGAACATTTTGGACGAAGCCGACAAGGCCGTCACAGGCGCTTCGGGTACCGCAGTTTCGGGTACCGCCGCGAACACCCCTGTGGCGACGCTCCGCTTTGGGCACGACACCGGAATCCTCCCCCTCGCAGGCCTCATGCAGCTCCCCGTGGCAAACGCCCGCGTGACCGACCTCTCCAAGTTGCACGAGCAATGGACCGACTTTAAAATCATCCCGATGGCGGCGAACCTGCAAATTGTATTTTACAAGGCGGGCGCCGGCAAAAACGCAAAGCCCGTCCTGGTGAAAGTCCTCTACAACGAGGTGGAGCAGGAGCTCCCCGTACCCTGCGGGTACGCGCAAGCACAAGGCGCAGGCGCCAAGGCAAACTGCCCCGCCGCCCCCTATTACCGCTGGGACGACTTCAGCGCCTTCTACCGCAACATCGCCAAATAGTATCATTCATATACAAATGAGCGCTACTAAAAAAATTTTTGCAAAAACATTTGCCTGGGCGACCTGCAACCTGCTGCACACCCTCGGTTGGAAGCGCCGTACTGTACAAACTAACCTCCTGTATACAAACAACATAGCGCCATTGCAAAAGACCGCCCCCATTTACAAGGCTACCCTCAAGAACCTCACGCGCCACGTGGGGGAATTGCTCTTTTGCTTTGGTACGTACAAAAGATTGCCCAGCGATACAGCCGCCTACCCTTGCCAAGTTGACGGCTGGGACTTTAAATTCGCTCCCGGCGCCGCCGAAGTTTTGAACAAAATGCGCGAGGGCGGCATCTTTCTCACCGCGCACTACGGCAACTACGAGGCGATTGGCCCGTGGCTATGCCGCCTGGGAATCCCGCTCGTCGCAAGCTACGCCCCCATAAAGCCCCGCTGGCTCAACCGCATCCTCGAAAAACGCATTCGCGCCGTGGACGGACGAAACTATTCCATTGACGCCCAAACCCCGCGCGAGTTTTTGCGACTCATCGACGAGCACCAGCTTTTTTGCCTGATTGCCGACCAAGACAGCCGAATCCCGAGCGCCCTCGAGGGAGAATTCCTCGGGCAAAAAGTACACAACAACCCGGTACCCGATTTTTTGCTCAAGCACCGCCCGCAAACGCCCGTATTTATTTGCTGGCTCGACGACCAGGGCCCCGCGCGTGTACTGCACGCCCGGCAGGTCACACCGCAAGGCGGCAGCGCCCTCGGCATTTTCAACAACTGGCTCGAAGGGCAAATAAAAAAAAATCCAGCCCTTTGGTACGGCTGGACCCATCGTCGCTTTTACAGCGTCAATCCCGGTATTTACAAGTAACCGGCCCCCGCATTAGCGGAAGGTGTAGGTCTTGAACGCCCTGATGATGAGGCCGTTCTTCATGGTCACAATGACTTCCACGTTCGTGGCCTTGCCACGCGACAGGCGCACCGTGCTGCTGTAGCCGATGCCCGCTTCAACAGGCACATACTTGGTTTCGTAAATCTTCCCGTCGACACGGACCTTCACCGACTCGATTTGCGAAGGATCGTCGCCCGGCACGTTCTTCACAGCAAACACCACTTCGGGGTAGGCGGCGGAACCCTGCGAAACCCTCTTGCGGATGTCCACCTTGGTACCGCCCTTGAAATCGACCACCACCTGCGTTGGCGGGAAGCAGCCAAAGCGGTTCCAGATGACGCCCACGGCGGGGTCGTCGTTCTGCGCCACCAACTTGTAGTTGTGCGCACCCGGGAAAAGCTTCATGACATACGAGCCATCCCTATCCGGGGTGAGTGTCTGTACAAGGCTGTCGTCCATAAAGAACTTGAGCGTTCCCTTGTTGTCTTCGAAACCGCGGAGGGTGTAGTTCACCTTGCAAGCGTGGTTATCGACGTCGCCAAACGCCACCGTGCGGTTCACCTTGTAGGTCGTGTTCAGGCGGCCGCATTCAAAGCTGGAGCCCTCGGCAGAGCACATCGCCACGAACTTCTTTTCGCCAAGGGCGCCCGGAGTCCATTCGGGATGGAAGCGGATGGGGCTTCCCTCGGACTTGATGGTTTCGGCGCCAATCGTGACGCTCAAGCCGGCAGAGCATGCGGCCCTGATGGTGACGGTATTCGTGTCGACCACTTCGGGGAGCTTGTCGAACTTGCATTTGTACTTTGAACGCAAATCCTCTTTCTTTTGTTCCATCTTTGTATCCAAGATCTTTGCCGTAGCTACAATATCGGCATCGGACTTGGTGGTATCATCGACCGCTTCGCCGATCTGCTTCACAAATTCCGGGTCGCCAGCATTCTTGGCCTCGCCCACAATCGGGTCCTTGCCCTTGCGGAACGCCACGAACTGCTGCGGCTTGACGCTCACTTTCTTGCCGTCCTGCTCCATGTCCATGGAACCGCTGTTCAGGGAACCGATGGCCTGGCCGCCCTTGGTCACGCCCACCGTACCGTCGGTACCGCGGATCGAACATGTTGCCGTCCCCGTCTTGATCTTGAACGAGCTGTTTTCGCCCTTCTGCTTTTGCACGTCAAAGCGGATCTGACCTTCCCTGACCTCGATGGCAGAAACCTGTTCGCCGTCCACCATCAAGAGCTGTGAAAATTCCACCTCGGAGAGTTCGGCAATCGAAACGATGCTGCCATCGGGAAGCGCGATGGAAACCGTGGACTCCTCGTAAGTCTTGATCTTGTCCTTTTCCTGGACCTTGCCGTTCACGCGGAGGTGGTTCCAGCTGCCAGCGCCCTTTTTTTGGAACTGCACGTCGCCAATGACCAGGCGGACCTTGCCGCTCTTGGGGGCGTCGGCATAAACCGACACGACGGCAAACGAAAGCATAACCGCCAATACTTTGAACTGCTTTAAAAGAGGCATATACGCTCCTTCATTTTTAAAACACCAAAACCCGTGCCGCAAGGCACGGTATTATACACTTTAAAGCTATAAAAACCTTTGCAAAAATGCAATTGTTACAAATCACACCGAAGTGCGTAAATGTCAAAACTAGAGCTCTGCTGCGGCGGCCTTTTCGATTTCGCGCTCGCGCAGCACCTGGTCCACCTTTTTGCGGAATTCCTCGTCCTTATAGGCCTCAAACAGCCTGTGCTCACCCTCGATGTAAATGGCGAACGCCTTCATGTAGGCGATGTAGCTCGCAAAACCGCAAATGGCGCCACACAAAATGGCGGTCAAAATGCCCAGCACAAGGCACACTTTCATCCAAAAAAGGGTGCGCTTTCCGCGTAAAGTATTTTCTTCCATACAATTTCTGCTTTTTTAAATTTGTTGATAAACTGTTGATAGATTAATTCGTCGCCCCTGGAGTTATTACCATGTTGCACAACCTATCCACATATGTACATTGATTGTTTCACGTGAAACACACTATTTAACGGCTTTTGTTGAAATGGTTCCAAACTTTTCAACCATTCTATCAACTATGGCAATAGGTAGGCTCTATGGATTGGCGTTTTTGTGAATTAGAAGTGTATAAATTTATCAACATTAAATGAAGCCGCAGGCTAGAATTTTACGACCCTCGGCTCCTTGTTGTAATCGAAAGTGTAGTACGAGGCCACGGCGTCCTTGAAATAGAGGACCTCAGTCCGGTCGTCGTCAGGCTTGAAGTAAGCCGAAAGGGAGGGGAATTTTGAAAGCAGGTCGGCCTTCGCCTCGTAACGTTCATCGCGAACAAGCGTACCGCTAACGCGCACCCACTCGTCGCCGACGGGGGAGATGGCACAAATCTCGACCTTGGGGTTTTTCTCGATCTGCTTGGAGACGTTCTTGAACTTGCCCGTCATGATGTAGAGCTTGCCCTCGAAGATGTTGACCGCAGCAAAGGGACGTACACGGGGCTGGTCGCCATCTATTGTCGCTATGAAAAAATAGCCGCAACTGAGAATAAATTTTTTCAGTTCTTCCATAATAGCCTCTCCTTCTTCCATTGAAATATAATAAACAAAAAGGGCCAATCGCGGCCCCTGTCAAAAAAAATGATATAATGCATTTACTAGAACTTGATGACCTTCGGGGCGGCCGTAAAACTGTAGATGGTGGCCGTGGCGTCCTTGAAGTAAAGGACTTCGGTGTTGTCGTCGTCGGGGGAGTACATCGACTTGAGTTCCGGGTAGTGCTCGAGCATGTTGACCTTCGGTTCGCGGCGGTCGTCGCGAACAAGCGTGCCGGCGACGCGAATCCAGGAATCGCCCGTCGGGGCGGTCGCGCTGATTTCGACATTGCCGTTCTTCTGGATCTGCTTGGAGACGTCCTTGGACTTGCCTGTCTGGATGTAGAGCTTGCCTTCGAAAATCTCAATGGTGCCGAATGGGCGCACGCGGGGCTTGTCGCCATCCATGGTCGCCAGGTAATAGACGCCGCACTTCTTGATGAATTCCTTTACTTCTTCCATTTGAAACCTCTTGGATAAATTTGACATAAATAAGATACAAAAAATCAAGCCAGAGTTTATTCCATTTTTCCTATATTATTATAGTGTAGGGCTCACCACAAAGGCTCATACCCCAAAGTGGCGAAGCCACGACCTCAAACCCCATAACTCTTATGATTATCCGAAAGGCAACCGAATCCGACTTTCCGCAGATGCTCCCGATTTTCCGTCAGGTGATTGAGGGGGGAGACACATACGACTTCGAGGAAACCGCCAGCGACCAGGACGCGTTCGACTACTGGTTCGGCAAGGGGGTCACGAGCTTTGTCGCCGAAGACGACGACGGTTCCGTTTCTGGAACCAGCGGGAAGGTCCTCGGGTTCTACAAGATTATCCCGAACCACCGCGGCCGAGGCAGCCACGTCGCCAACGCCAGTTTTATGGTCAACAAGAGCTTCCGCCACCCCAATGTTTCACGTGAAACACAACCGAGGTTTCCAAGCAAAAATGGGCTTGCACATTTTTATTTGGAAACCGAAGGGTGTAGGCCTATGGCGAAGCCAAAGGCCCAACATGGCGAGGCGTTTGAGACCAAACAAATGGAACACTCATGTTCTGATTTGGTTGGTCGAAAATCAGCCCAAAGCCTTAGTCCCAACATCAGAGGAAAGGGTATCGGTCGCAAGATGGGCGAGGACTGCATCCGCCAGGCAAGGGCGATGGGGTTCCGCGCCATCCAATTCAATTTCGTGATTTCCACAAACGAACCTGCCATGCACCTCTGGAAGAGCCTCGGGTTCAAGGAACTCTGCAGACTTCCCGGTGCCTTCCACCACAAGACCCTCGGGTACGTGGATGCGGTCATCTTCTTTATGGAACTCTAGACCGTCTCGCGGTAAATCTTCAACATTTCATCCCCAAAGCAACAGAAGATCACCTTCTTGACGTTCTTCGCGGGGAATTCGCGAACAGTCTTCACGGCGATTTCGGTCGCCTCCTTCCAAGGGTATCCATAAACCCCGCAGGATATGGCAGGGAAGGCGACCGTCTCGCACTCGCTTTCTTCGGCCAGGTCGAGGCAACTCCTGTAGCATGATTCCAAAAGTTCCGGCTCCCCATGTTGGCCATCCCGATAGACTGGCCCTGGGGTGTGAATAACAAACTTGGCCGGAAGCTTGAAACCGGGAGTTATTTTCGCCTGGCCCGTCTCGCAACCGTTCAAGGGGATGCACGCCCGCAAAAGTTCCGGACCAGCTGCCCGGTGGATTGCACCGTCGACTCCGCCGCCACCCAGCAGCGAACAGTTCGCCGCATTCACGATGGCATCCACCGCAATTCTGGTGATGTCGCCCTGGATAATTTCTATCTCGACCATATCCTACCTCCACTATAATATATATATATTTAACACAACCCGGCAAAGCAATTTGTTTCACGTGGAACACAGCCAAGGTCCCAACATTCTTTACTATATTTCCTAACATGAAAAAGGCTCTCTTCACCATTCTTTTCCTCACCATATATTCCCTTGCACTGGATTGCATCAATCTTGCAACCTATGGACCCATATACACTCTCCCAAATGCAAGACCAGATAGCACATTCAATATGAGCATGCAAAGTACTATTGACGCAAATGGAGATACCATAAAACAGCCTTATTATTATACATCCAAGACTATCTGGAATGGAGATGTCGCTGAAAAAAGAATTACTTACGAAGGCAGCAATCTCGACTCGCTAGAAGTTAAAACGACAAATACACTCGGAATAAGCGTTCAGCAAGATGGTGACGAAATCTTTTATTTAGAAAGTAGCGATGAACTCAAGACAGAAGAAAGAACATCCACCATCAAGGATTCTTCCTGGATTTCCAATTCTAGGAAAGGGTATGAAGCTGGCGAATATTATACATCCGCAAATAGCGTACATAGATTTATTCAAGAAGACACCCTCTTTATCCGAAAGACATACACGACCAGCACTAGCGGCACCTTTTCGCGTCGAACCTATTACTATTTTATCATCCACGATCCCGACAACAAGGATCAGTGCATTGAGAAAAGCTATTCCATAAATGATGACGGAACTATATCTGTGGACGATGAAATCCAAAGAATGTTTACTATTGAAGAAACTGCCGATGGTTTTGCGATAGCGACAAAAACACCCAACACCACACCTACCCAATATTTCTACGTTTACAACGAAAAAAAGACCACATCAATTCACCGCAAGATCCGCCCGACATTCGTCCCCGAAAAGGCAAGACACTTCGACCTCCTCGGCCGCCCCGCCAAGGGAAGGTACACCGTGGAATTTTTGAGGTAAGTTCACAGCATTTCAACATTTATCAAAAACTTATCCACGGATATTTTTAAAAAGTGAAAGGGCGCCGTTGTCGGCGTTCTCTTTTTTTTGTGAGATATACTAAATTGTTTGGACACTTCGTGTCCTACATGCTCATGCTCGGTCATGCCGGTGTGCAAGCACCCCGTCGCGACACTCGCTATCGCATGTTTCACGTGGAACCTAAATGAGTTATAGAGAAAACAAAAATCAGCAGAATCTCTTGAACCAGTTCTTGCAGGAACATGGTGTTCAGTTGTCCGAAGATGTTTTGGGCAAGCTCTATGACTTTGCCGACCTGGTGGTGGAGACCAAGCAGTTCGGCAACCTGATTTCGGCGAAGGACTCCGAAAAATTCCTGAGCCGGCACATCGCCGACTCACTCGTTCCCTATATATATATAGTGAAGGATGCGGGTCTGGATCCTTCGACTTCGCCTAACGGCGGAGTTTACCCTGAGCCTGCCGAACGGGCTCAGGATGACAAGTCCCGCTGGGCCGATATGGGTGCGGGTGCTGGTTGCCCGGTTTTTCCATTGGCCATCGTAATGCCCGAAATCCAGTTTTATGCAGTCGAACCGCGCCACATGCGCGTGGAGTTCATGAACTACACGAAGGAAAAATTGCAGCTTTCGAACCTGACCGTGGTGGGCAAGCGCTTCGAGACTTCGGGCCTTGCCGACCTGGACTTTATCAGTTGCCGCGCCCTTTCGACCTTCGAAAACGACTGGGAACGCGCCCAGCCAGGCCTCAAGGAGGGCGGCACCTTCATCACCCTCAAAAGTTTCAACAATATTGTTCACCTGGAAAACGACCCGGCAATACACATATATAAATATGTGTTGCCGAACGAAGAACAGAATTACGCCTTAGTCACTCGAGGTAATAAATGAGTAAAGTGATAGCAGTATGCAACCAGAAGGGCGGCGTGGGAAAGACCACGACGGCCGTGAACCTGGCTGCAAGTTTTGCCGCCCTCGAAAAGAGGACGCTCCTCATCGACATGGATCCGCAGGGAAACGCCTCCCAGGGTCTCGGATTCCTGGAATCCCAGGACACCGACATCCACGAGATTCTCGACCTCGCCGAGAACCCCGACAATGTCACCTACGAAAACATCCAGCCCGCCATCCTCGACACCTCCCTTGACTTTTTGAAAGTCATCACCTCGGGACCGGACCTCGCCGTCATGGAAATTGAACTGGTGAACGCCATGAGCCGCGAACGCCGACTCGAACGCGTGATGAACGTATTGAAGCATAACTTCGAGTTCATCATCATCGACGCACCTCCGAGCCTGAACCTCCTCACGCTCAACGTGCTGACCGCCGCCACCAGCGTACTCATCCCGGTGCAGTGCGAATACTATGCCCTGCAGGGTATGACCGAACTTTTCAAGACAATCCGCGAAGTTCAAAAGAACCTGAACGCGAACCTCAAAATCGAGGGCGCACTCCTCACCATGTACGACGCCCGCCTGAGTCTTTGCAAGCAGGTCGCCGAAGAAGTCCGCGAAAACCTGAGTAACACGGTTTTCCAGGCAATGATCCCCCGTAACGTGAAACTCTCCGAAGCCCCTTCACACGGAAAACCCGTCATTCTGTACGACGTGCAGAGCACGGGTTCACAGGCATACATGAAGTTGGCAGAAGAAATCTTGAACAAGGAGAAGTAATTTTATGGGTAAGCAAGCATTGGGCCGCGGTCTCTCCGCCATTTTCGGAGCTCACGGAGTTTCCAACAATCCTATCAACAACCAGGTCGCTAATTCCGGCGAACAGGTCGACAAAAGCAAACAGATTGTGGATATCAACCTGGACTTGGTTGACCCGAACCCGTACCAGCCGCGCAAGACGTTTGACGACGACAAACTCCAGGAACTCGCCGAGACCATCAAGAAGCACGGCCTCATCCAGCCGATTGCCGTCCGCAAGGTGGGCGGCCGCTACCAGATCATTAGCGGTGAACGCCGTACCCGTGCCAGCCGCCTCGCCAAATGCGCGACCATCAAGGCACAGATCTACGATAGCCTCGATGACAAGGAAATGAACGAATGGGCACTTATCGAGAATATCCAGCGCGAGGACCTGAACCCCATCGAAGTAGCCCAATCTTATCAACAATTGATTGATAATCACAGCTATACGCACGAAGATTTAGCCAAAACTGTTGGTAAGTCACGCTCCGCCATTACGAACGCGCTCCGTTTGCTCAAACTTCCCGCCCAGGTGCAGGCCTGGATCCAGGAAGGCAAGCTGTCCGGTGGCGCCGCACGCGCCCTCTGCAGCGTCGAAAATCCCGAAGCCCTCGCAAAGCGGGTCATCGAGGAAGGCCTCAACGTCCGCCAGATCGAAGCCATCAGCCGCGGTGAAAATATAGATCAGACGGGAAACGAAAGACGAGAGACGAATGAAGGCGAGGACCAAACCAAGCCCGAAGTCGAATCGAAACCCAAACGCGAACTGAGCGCCGACATGAAGAACTTCGAGAGCCGTCTCGAGACCTTCTTTGGCACCAAGGTTTCGCTCAACCCGAACGGCGCCGACCAGAGCAAGGGTACCATTGTCATCAACTACTACAGTATGGACGACCTGACCCGTATCCAGGAACTCATGGAAAACCGCTAACGGTAGCATTGTGAAAGGCAAGTACTACACTGTCCAGATTATTCCCGAAGACTCGCACGAAATCAAAAGGTTCAAGGTTTCGACGAAGTGGTTCGTCATTGCCAAAATAGCACTGGTGGTCTTTATCCTTGTAGCAGGCGTGTTCATCTACAACCTGGCAAAAATCAACAAGATTATCGCCACCTACGAAAAGATGCGCGTCACCAACGCACAGCTCATCAAAAAAGACAACAACTACGAGGAGATGTTCTCGCGTCTGGATTCCTTGTGGATTCTGGAGAACCGCATCCAGAACATTTTCGAAACCTTCATCGAGAACGATTCGGCGAAAATCAACAGCATCATCGACAGGAACCGTTTTGCCCATATTCCTGCTGAAAAAATAGATGTTGATTACGAGGGTGTCCATTCTTGGCAACCCCAAGAAGAAAAAATCAAGCTCGAGCGCATTCCTAGCATTGTCCCCGTGGTCGGCCTCAAGAGTAAAAAGTTCAACCCCGACGAGGGCCACTCGGGTGTAGACTTCTCTGCGGCGGCCGGGACTCCTGTTTTTGCGACAGGCAGCGGCGTGGTCACCTTTGCCGGTCCCAACGGAGACCTAGGCAACAACATTGTCATTGATCACCAGAATGGTTACCAATCCAGTTATTCACACCTGAAGGACATCAAGGTCAGAAAAGGCAGGAATGTGAACAAAGGTAATATCATAGGTACGGTCGGAAGCACCGGTAATACGAGCGGCGCCCACCTGCATTACGAAATTATCAAGGACGGCGCCCAAATAGACCCGGACACCTTCATAGACTATTAATCACAAGAACAAGGAGTAAACCATGGCTGTAAAAGGCGAACAGGAAATCACCCAGATTGGCAACACCGTCACCATCAAGGGCGACATTTCCGGCAAGAGCGATGTGCGCATCGCCGGTAACGTGAACGGTAGTGTCAACATCGAAGGCGAGCTCATTATCGAAAAGTCCGGCTATGTTGAAGGCGAAGTCAAGACGATTAACGCCGTTGTCGCCGGAAGGGTCAAGGGAAACATCGACGTGGCCGAAAAACTCGTTCTCGAAAGCTCCTCGCAGTACGTAGGCAACATCAAGACCAAGCAGCTCATTATCCAGGAAGGAGCTGTTTTCCAGGGTAACTGCCAAATGGGTTTGCCTCAGACTGCCGTCAAGGAAGCGCCTAAGGCTTAATCCACCACTATACTATTATTTATAATTATTTATATATAAAGATATAAGTAATAGTGTTGTTGATAGTGGATTGTGTTTTTTTGGTAAAGGGCTTAACTGTTTGGTATTCAAAAAGTTGGCTTTTTTACCAGAAAAACTTGAAATGTCAAAGTTTTTGAGTTAATTCACAAACTTTGACGTTGATAAATGTCAAAGTTGGATTCTTGACAATTGACAACAAAGTGTTAACGACCTCATATAGAAGATTTAGTACAAATTTAGACTGAATTGTTGATAAACGTCACAAACCACTAAAATTTATCAAATTTTTCAATTTTTCGCATTTGATATATCTATATTTAAACGAAACTGATGGCATCGAAAGTAATAAAAATAGGACAGATATCAGATCTCCATATTGGTGAAGATGAAAATCTTGTGCAAGGAATAGATGTACGCGCCAATTTTATGAAGGCGCTCAACGATTCCTCTATGCAGGATTTGGACCTTCTTGTACTTTCGGGTGACCTTGCCAACGAAGACGCAGAACCGGGTGCTTACAAGTACGTTGCCGATTCAATTAAGGTGTGCAAAACCCCTGTGTGCATTATCCCCGGAAACCATGACCGAATCGAAGTGATGCAAAAGTTCTTTGATTTGGAAGTGCACAACGGAAAATGCTATTACCGTTACGATATCGCTGGCCGTTCGATTTTCTTTATTGACAGTGCATGCGGTGAAGTTTCGCGTGACCAGTTGGATTGGCTGGAAACCGAAGTTCCAAAGGTCAAGGGCGAGGTGCTTTTGTTTATGCACCATCCGCCTGCATTCTGCAACCACAGGTTCATGGATTTGCGATTCCACTTGCGCAACATGCTCGAGGTTCGCGAAACCTTGGAAAAATTCGACAATTTGCACCATGTATTTTGCGGGCATTACCACAGTGAATTCGAGGTGACCACGAATACGGGTCTCAATATTCACGTGGCGCCGGCGACGCAAATGCAGATTGACCCTAATACACCGTACTTTAACCTGAAGAGCTCTGCTCCTGGCTGGGTAACCATCAACTGGGGCGAAGATTTTGTTGAAACTGAGGTGCAATTCTAACTTTTTTGAGTTGATACCTTGAAAAAAGTGCCTTTCGTTGCTATATTTGCCCACAATGGCGGTTTAGCTCAGCGGTAGAGCACTGGAATCATAATCCATTGGTCCGGGGTTCAAATCCCTGAACCGCTATTAAAAAAAAGAGGCGCATATGCTAAAACGGATCTTAACAGTTTCACTTTTGGCTATCGTCTCTTTTTTTGTTTCCTGTTCTCAAGAAGAACAAGTGACGCCCGATATCGTCGCAAACCAGTCTGCAGTTCCCAAGTCGGTTCCCATTGTTCAGGTTGACGCATTCACTGCGCCGTCCAGCCCCGTGGTGACTGCCGACCAGGCGAAGCGCTATGCCAAGGCGAGCGCCGCCCTCATTGAGCTTGGCGTGCGTTGGACCGACCGTATTGACAAGGCGCAGGATGCCGAGAAGGTGCAAATTCTGAATGCCTACAATGTGGCACGCGATCAGCTTTGCGCCCGCGTGGGTCTTGCCGGCATTGCCGAATACAACTGGATTACTTCCGTGGCGCTTCCGAACCCGCAAAATAAGGCTACATTCGAAGCCGTCGGCGTCCAGGTTCCCTAATCTCGATTTAGAATGTTGATGATACGCTCGCATTGTTGCGGGCGTTTATTTTTTTAAAAAACGGTTTGACACTTTTTGACATTTGTTCGATACTATATTTGAGATGATGAAGTTTTTCCATTTAGCAGATTTACATATTGGCAAGCGTGTTTGCGAACACAGCATGCTCGAAGACCAAAAGCACATTTTGGGCGAGATCGTATCTATGGTGCGAGACGAACGCCCCGATGCCGTGCTCATTGCGGGCGACGTTTACGACAAGTCGGTACCGAGTGCCGAGGCCGTTGGCGTTTTAGATGACTTTTTGGTGCAGCTCTCGGCAACGGGCACCCAGGTGTTCGTGATCAGCGGGAACCATGACTCCGCAGAGCGCATCGCGTTTGGCGGGCGTCTTATGGCGAGTCATGGAGTGCACATGTCGCCCACGTACAATGCCCAGTTTTTGCCGGTCACGCTCAAGGACGAACTAGGCGAAGTGGACGTGTGGATGCTCCCGTTTGTGAGGCCTGCCGAAGTGCGCTCCTTTGAAACCGCCGAGGGCGATGGGGATTCTTGCGTAGAAGGTGGTGCTGCGTCTGTCATCGCGAATTTCACCGATGCCATCCGCGTTGCCGTATCGCACATGCAATTTACGCCGGGTCGACGCAACGTGCTCGTGGCTCACCAGTTTGTGACGGGAGCTAAGGTCGACCAGGGCGGTAGTGAAGAGAACGTGGGCGGCCTTGACAATGCTGACGCGAGCGCGTTCAAGGGTTTTGATTACGTGGCGTTGGGGCACATCCATAGACCGCAAAATATTACGGGCGACACAGGCCAGGTCATTCGTTATTCTGGAACGCCGCTCAAGTATTCGCTTTCTGAGGCGACCCACCAAAAGTCGGTGACGGTGGTGGAGTTGGGAGCCCAGGGCGCAAGCGTTCGCGAGATTCCGCTGAAGCCGCTGCACGATGTTCGCGAGATTCGCGGGACGTTTGCAGAACTTGTCTCGCCGGAATTCCGTACGGCGCAGGTGGCGGCAGGCAATAAGCTTGACGACTACGTGTACGTGAAACTCACCGACGAGAATGACGTTCTGGACGCGGCGCAGAAACTGCGCGGAGTCTACCCGAACTTGATGATGCTCGATTACGACAACGAGCGCACGCGCAGCCAGCAGATTGCGGTGGGCGTGGAAGCGGTCGAGAAAAAATCGCCGATGGAATTATTCGTGGAATTCTTCTGCGAGATGAACCGTCGCGAAATAAACGGCGAAGAAAGTGAATTTGTACAAAGTATCATCGAAGGAATCTGGGGAGACGAAAGATGAGACCGACCAAGCTGATTATTTCTGCATTCGGACCATACGCGGAACGCACCGTCATTGACTTGGATAAGCTCGGCAAGAGCGGGCTCTACCTGATTTCGGGCGATACGGGCGCCGGCAAGACGACGATTTTCGATGCGATTACATTTGCGCTGTTCGGGCGCGCGAGTGGCGACAACCGCGACGACGCGAATCTGTTCCGCTGTACGAACGTGGCTCCCGAGACAAAGACCGAAGTGGACTTGACGTTCGAATATGCGGGCAAGGAATACCGCGTGGTGCGCAGCCTCAAGTATAAACGCCCCAAGGAGAAGGGCGAAGGGGACATGACCGAAGCGGCTTCGGTCACCTTCTACCGTCCCGAAGCCAGCGGCAGGCAGGGCCCCACGAGCTTCCCGGTAACCAAGGAAAAAGACGTTGCGGCAGAAGTGAAGAAGATTATCGGCATTGACCGCGACCAGTTTACGAAAATCGCGATGATTGCGCAGGGCGACTTTATGAAGCTCCTGCTTTCGACGACGGACGAGCGCAAGAAAATTTTCCGCAAGATCTTCAAGACGGACAAGTTCGGCTCCTTGCAGGACGAACTCAAGAGGCGCGCCTCGGAAATAGAAAGGCAGTGCGGCGATAGCGAAAATGCGGCATGCACGATGGTGGCGCAGTTGCAGTGCGGTGAAGGTTCGGCGCAAGTAGAGAATCTGGAAAAGGCGAAGAACCTTGCCGCAGCAAGGCAGGTGCCCGACTGGCAGGGTGTTTGCAACTTGGTGCAGGCGATTATTGACGAAGATTTTGCCGCGCAAGCCGGCATGAAGGAAGAGCTTGACCGGACTGACAAAAAATTGGGCGTGCTGAATACGGAAATCGGTCGCGCCGAGGGCGTGGAAAAAGCGCGCAAGGGGCTTGACGACGCGAAGGGAAAACTCGAGAAGCTCATGCCGCAAATGGAGCCGTTGAAAAAGGCCGTCGATGTAGCAGAAGCGACAGTCCCTGAATGCGAAAAGTTACAAGAAGCCATTACGACCCTGAACAACTTTCTCCCTGAATATGCCAGGCTCGAAAAAGTTCGTGCCGAAATAAGTAACAAGGAAATGGAGCTTGCCCGAAACAAGGATACGCTCAATAGGCACAAGGTAATTTTCAAGAAGCAGAGCGATGATTTCCTGAAACTGGAGGAGGAATTCAACGGGCTTTCGGATGCCGGGGAGAACAGGGCGAAATTTGAGGCGCAGAGAGAAAATCTCAAAATGCGCAAGGAACAGCTCTTGCGCGCGGGCGAGTTGGTAAAGGAACTTGACGATGCCGAAAAAGCCTTCCGCGATGCACAGGACGAATACCTCGATGCAGACAAGAAGTATAGACAAAGCAACGACGCTTATGAAACAAAGAATCGCGCATTCTTGAACGAGCAGGCGGGAATCCTTGCGGAGACTCTCGAAGAAGGGTACGCTTGCCCGGTATGCGGTTCCGTGGACCATCCGCACAAGGCGTGCAAATCGGCAGAGGCTCCGACGCAGGCGGAAATCGAGGAACTCAAGAATATGCGTGATGGCTTGCTTGACGGTCGCAATAAAAAGGCGGACGGTGCGGCCCGCACGAAGGCCTCGCGCGATGCCAAGCAAGTCGAACTCGAGAAAAAGTTGGCGGAACTCTTTGGCGACTGCCCTATCGATAGCGCCAAGGAAAGAATCCGTACGGAATTCGATGCGGTGAAGGAATCGCTGCGCGATACCGACAACAAGCTCAGTGACGAAATCAGGAGGGAAGAACGCAAGAAGAAACTGGATACGGACATTCCGGAATTCAGGAAACTTCTGGACAAGAGTCGCGAAGAAAACGATTCCCTCTCGAGCAAGATTTCTGCAGCGGATGCGGAACTCCAGACGCAAAAGAAGACTCTTGTGGAATCGCTCGGCAAACTTCCGTTCATAAGTAAGGCGGATGCCGACAAGGATATCCGCGAAAAATCTGTTGCGCTTTCGGAATTGCAGGTTGCTCGCAAGAACGCTGCCGATGAATTTGACAAGTGCAAGACGGAGATGACTGATTTGGAAGGCCAAATCAAATCACTCTCATTGCAGCTCGAGGGAGCCAAGGAATATGACCTTGTGGCCCTGAAGGCGGAACGCGATGGTGTTTCGGACGCTCGCAATGCCTTGAACGAAAAAATGAACCGGGTTGTTTCGCGCCTGTCGCAGAACAACAGTGCGCTTTTGCAAATCCGCAAGATAGTGGATTCTTTGGGAGAACTTATCCGCAGGCGCGGCTGGATAAGGAACCTTTCGGATACGGCGAACGGTACGCTTACGGGCATAAGCAAGGTGATGCTTGAGACTTACGTGCAGACGTCGTATTTTGACCGCATTGTGAGCCGCGCGAATACGCGCTTCCGTATTCTCACCAACGGGCAGTACGAACTGGTGCGTCGCATGGACGCTTCCAATAACAAGAGCCAGAGCGGGCTCGACTTGAACGTACTCGACCATGCGAGCGGCAGGCAGCGCGATGTGAAGACGCTCAGCGGTGGCGAAAGCTTCTTGGCTTCACTTTCGCTGGCGCTTGGCCTCGCCGACGAGGTGCAGAGTTCGGCAGGCGGCATCCAGCTTGATACGATGTTCGTGGACGAGGGATTCGGTTCGCTTGACGACGAGAGCTTACGGCTTGCCATCAACACGTTGCAGACGCTCGCGGGCGATAACCGCCTGGTGGGCATTATCAGCCACGTGGCGGAGCTAGAAAAGAAGATCCAGAAAACCGTGAAGGTCAAAAAAGACGAAGCCCACGGCAGCACCGTGAGCATCGAGGTCTAAGGTGGGCAGGCCCTGTGGCCGCCGCTTTTACTGTTCTTCAAAGCCGAGGCAATCCATTACCTCGTTGTAGTTCGACACGTTGTATTGTCCCCACTCCAGAATCAGGCTGTCCAATTTGCTTTCGACGCATTCCGCCTTGCCAATGTCCTTGCCTTCGTAATGGTAGCTGCAGGTTTTATCACCCTTGGCAATTTCGGCGTCCACTACAAAGATATAATTGAACTGGTTGGTGTATATCTTGGCGTTCAGACTTTTGAGCGTGGCGCCGTTGGAGGGCGTAATCTTTTCTTCGGCTTCGCTCATAACGCTTTCTTTATCGAGGACCATGGGGACGCGCCCATGGTCCAGTGAGAATAGAATGGCGAAGGCGAGTTCCGTGTTCATCAAATTGTAATTGGGGTTGTTTGCAAAGCGGCGGGTCAAGGTTTTGCCGTCAATAATCAACTCTTCCGAGAAGAATCCCATGGACTGGGTTTCGTCGCAGCGAACGCCGTCGTCGTTTAGCCAGCAGTGGGTATCGTACCAGTGGCCTTCCAGTTTGCCACCCTTGGGGCCGGTGAAAATGATGGCATTGCGTTCGTATTCGCCGGCGTCGCCCTTGCCAAAGTAAAAGAAAAGGGAGTCGTTACGAATAAAGTATTTATGTTCCATGCTGTAGCCGCGGGATTCATCTTCCCAAATCAGCATGTTGTTTTCTTCGTCCATTTCGCAATCGCCATAGGTGACCCGGTATGTGGTCCGCAAGATGCCGTCTTTGTTGGAGGTGATGTTGTACACCACGTCTTCCTTGGTGCTGTTGGTGGTTGAAGAGGTTTGGCTGCCGTTGTCGTCGCCGGAGTTCTCGGCGGGTTCGCTGCTACTGTCATCGCCACAGGCGGCGAGAGTAAAAGCCACCGCGCAGGCAATCGCCGTAAAGCGGATACATTTTTTGGAACGAGCGGAATAGTTCATCTTTGCTCCTTTGTAGTGCCTAACACCCGGATTTTATATGCTATAAAGATATATATAAAAAACGCAAGGGATGTCAAAACCAAAAGAGAAATGCACTGGCTTGCGGTTGTTTGCCGCGCGGGCTAGCGCTTTAGTTTGTTGTAAACGGCAATTTGGCGCTCGATGATGCCATCCCAGGTGAAGCAGTCGGCAATGCGCTTGCGGGCGCCGTCCAGGAGGGCGTTCACGAGGGATGGGTCCGCTTCAAGGCGCTTGAAGGCGTCGGCAAGCGCCTGCGGGTCTTTTTCGGGCACGAGGATTCCCGACTCCCCGTTGACGATCACGTCGGGAATGCCGCCGACGTCGCTGGCGACAACCGGGAGGCCGAGTTCCATCGCCTCGATGAGCACGACGCCGAGGCCTTCCGTGTCGCCCTTGCTATCGACGATGGCGGGCAGCACGAACACGTTTGCGTTGCGGTACTCGTTCTCGAGGTCGGCGGGGCTCAGCTTGCCGGTGAAGACCACCGGGGCGGGAGGCGTAGCGGGTTGCGTGCCTGCCTGCGTGTCGGAACCGGACTGCGCGGAGGCTTGCGCCTTGAGCTGATCGGTGAGATCGCCCACGCCTACGATGCGGATTTCGAATTTGTTTGTGGGCAAATACTTTGCCGCCTCGATAAGGTAGGTGATGCCCTTGCGTTCGATGTGGCGGCCTACAAAGAGGATTTTGAACTTGCCGTTGACCGGGTGGGCGGCGTTCGCGGCCTTGCCGAGCGTTGTGCCGTAGGGGCTCCATTCCACGTTCACGTTGCGGAGAGCCTGGATTTTGCTTGCGGTAAAGCTCGAGTTGGCGAACACGGCCTGGGCCTGGCCAATGGCGAACTTGAGCAGCGGGCGCACCCACTTTTTTTTGCGGATGAGGAGCAGTTCGGCGCCGTGGAAGTTCAGCACCAGCGGGATGCGGAACAGCTTGGCGGCGCCCAGCGCGATGTAAGCGTGCGGGAAGGGCCAGTGGGCGTGGATTACATCGGGCCGCCACCGGCGGCAAATGGCTAGGCACCTGAGGAACCCGCTGATGATGTAGGGGATGGCGAGTAACTGCAGCCACGGCTTTTTGGCCATTTTGCTGGGCGCCCCCTCCTCGTGGGTGAGCATCTCCCAGCCGGCGGGTGCGTATCTGAAGCGGTTTACCGGGACCTCGTCAATCACATGGTCGCGCAATCCTTTGTACGAAGGCGCTAACACTTGCACCTCGACCTCTGCCTTTTTGAGGTGGGCGATGGAAGTGCGGAGCCAGGGGACTTCGGCGTCTTCGGGGAATCTCGGGTAAACGGAACCGATGACGAGGACTTTCATTTTAGCTGGCGGCTTCGTTGGGTTGGATGCAGGCCGGGTAAACAATGGGCTTCACGGAATCGTTCAAAATCGACGAAACGGCGATAAAGCCGGCTTCCTTGGCGGTCTGCTCGATACGGCCTTTTACGCGGTTCCAGCCTTCGATCTTCGAGTCCAAAAGCAAGAGCCCCAGGCCGGATTCCTTTTCAAGGAAGCCCAGGATGTCGCTCCCGCGGTTGTTCTTGGAGAGCGATTCCAAAAAAACGTTCCAAAAAACAAGTGTGTTGGCTTCGCTCAGGAGGGCGCCGTTTATGGTCTCAAAGTCAAATTCAAGATAAACAAAAGAGCTCTTTTCTTCATCGCTGCGGATGATTTCTTCTTGACAACGCCTTTCGAATATTTCTTCTGTATAGATAGAAATATTGTAGTGGTGTTTTCTAATCAAATTGAAGAGGGTTTCCTTCATCATCGGCTCTAATTTAGTCTATTTTTATAGCATGCAGAGATTGTTGAAATTAAAAAAGGTGCTCAAGAATAGCTTTTTGGTCTCTTTGGCCGAGGGTTTCAAGGCGGCCAAGGCGACCGGTGGCAAGTTCCGCTCGCTCACTGCCGACGAGGTTGTTGCCCTCGAGAAGAACGGCAACCGTTGCGAGGACTGGAGTCACGTGCTGGTTGAGCCGAACTTTACGCCTGAGCGCGTCCACAATTCTGTGTTTATGGGCGATGTCCGCCTTCCCGCTTTTTACGGGACGCTCCTTTTGCCGGGTGACGTCTCGTTCCCGACCGGCATTTACGACAGCCTGGTCCACAACTGTTTTATTGAGAATGCGCTCGTCTACAAGGTCGCGATGCTCAGCAACGTTTTGGTGCGCAGCAGTGCCGTGGTGCAAAACGTGGGTTCCTTGGTGAGCAGTGGCAAAATCAACTACATGATCGGCACCGCCATGACCGTAGGCAACGAGATGGGCGGCCGTTCGGTCCGCGTGTTCCCCGACATCACCACCGATCTCGTGGACCTGCAGCTCTTCCATAAGCCTGAACCCGAGGTGGCCAATTCGTTTGACGAAATGCTCAAGCAGTTCTGCGAAGACGTGGCTTTACCCTTTGGCGTGGTTGGGAAAGGCGCTGTGGTAAGTAATACCAATATTGTCAGGAACAGCTGGATTGGCTCGCATGCCCGCATCGAGGGAGCCGCCAAGATCCGCAATAGTGTCATTTTGAGTTCGCTCGAAGACTCAACCCACATTTACGATTCCGTGATTCTCGAGAACTCCAATGTGCAGATGGGTGTGAAGGTCCATACTGGCGCCGAGGTCCAGGGATCGGTTTTAATGAGCCGTGCAAAAATCGGCAGCAAGGCCATAGTGAAGTCCTCGATCATTGCCCCGTGCTGCCACATCGAGGAGGGCGAGGTCAACAGTTCTTACATGGGTCCCTTGACCCAAATGCACCATCACTCGCTTTTGATTGCCGCCTTGTGGCCCGAGGGCTGCGGCAACTTGGGTTATGGCGCCAACGTGGGCAGCAACCACACGGGACGCATGCCCGACCAAGAGGTGATGCCAGGCCAGGGGATGTTTTTTGGGCTTGGCGTGAACATCAAGTTCCCGGCGAACTACCGCGAGTCCCCGTTTACGCTTATCGCGAGTGGCGTGACCACGCTCCCGCAGCGCCTCAAGTTCCCGTTCTCGCTGATCCGCCCGGGTGACCCGCAACTCATGGGTGTGCCTGCGCGTTTGAACGAGATTGTGCCCGGCTGGAACTATGCCCGCAATGCCTACGCGCTCGACCGCAACGCTTACAAGTATTCTTTGCGCGGCAAGGGTCTTGTGCCGTCGACGTTCTACAGCTTTTTCAATTCCGATACCGTACGCCAGGTTTTTGACGCCTATAACCGCCTGCAGGTGACGCAGGTGAGGGACGTTTATACCAAGGAGCACGTCGACGGCCTCGGCGAAAACTTTATGCGTGAGCGCGTGCGTCAAGATGCTCTGCATGCCTACAACGAATACCTGCAGCGTTTTGTGTTCGACCAGATTATCGCGCTGGTCGAGAACGATTCTTCGCTCGCTTCACAAACGCCGCGTGAACTCCGCAAGCTGCTTACGGGCGACATGATGCGAGAAATCACACGTGTGGTGACGATTCCCGAAACACTCGACGAGGTGGTGAAACAGTATCGCCAGCTCGAAAAGGCTTGGTTCGAAAAAGTGACCCACGGCTTGGATCGCGACAATGCTCGCGGTTGTGCCATATTTGACGATTATGAGGCTGCCCACCCTGTAGACAAGGGCTTTGTGGATTGGGAAAAGGCGCGATTCGAGGAATCGGCTAAGCGCCTGAACGCCGTGCTCAAGAACATTGGGTAGTTTTTGGGCCGCTTGAAAACCTTGAGTCGCTAAAATGGAATCGGTTTCTTTGCTCATAACATTACTTTGTGCGGAATTTTTGGGCCGCGTGTGGCTTGAAATTCGCGAAGTGCGGCTCACCATGAGCCGTGGCGGTGTGTTCGCTCTGCTCCGCGTCATCCCCCTGGTCAACGACATTGTGCCGCTCCCCGAAAATCGCCGTGAGCCAAGCGAAACGGAGTTCGTCAAAAAGCACGAGGAAGCGCACAAGGTCATGCACCACGGTATTTTGAGGAACATCGCCAAGCTGATTCTCGCCCTGATCGCTATCTGGTTCTTGGCGGCGCAGCTCATCCGTGTGGGCATGCCGCTGTGGCAGGGCATTTTATGGCTGCATGTGGTCGCCATCCCCTTCCGCGTGCTGTTCCACTTGTATTGCTGGAACCAGGAATACGAAGCCGACGCCTACGCTCACAAGGAACTGGGCAAGCAAAAGACCAAGGTCGCCATGAGGGAACTCGCCGAGTGCGAAATTCCGTATACCCACTTTTTTGCTTTGATGTACCGCGAACACCCTACCGCCGCCCTCAGGAGCAAGCGGCTGCTGAACAAGGTCATCAAAAAGTAAGTCGCCCTGAACATGGGCGAAGATCCAAAGGCTAGAAGGACCAGAGCGAGATTCCGGCAGAAACGGACCAGTTACCGCCATTGAAGTCAATGAGCATGTTGGTCACGCCAATCTGGAAGTCCATAGTGTCGGAGTACTTGTACGAAATCCCGAAATGGTTCGTGAAAAGAATCGGCATGTCAAAGCTGAACAGCATGTTCGTTTCGTTGATGGTGATGGACTTGTGCGGCCGGTAAACACTGCCGTTGTAGTTGAACGAAATGGAGCCCAAGAAGAGGCTCGCATAACCGCCCACACCTACGTGCAAAACGAGTTTGTCCTTTTTCTCTTTGTATTCAATGTCCATGAGGGGGTCGCCGTTTTCGTCCTTGCCCTCGGCGACCTTGTAGCCCAGGTAATCGTAGTTTTGGTAGGTGAACCTTTGGAACGAGGTGACGCCGAGTTCAAAATACTTGGTGTTGATGCCTAGGCTCGTACCGCTGTAAATGCCGTTGTAGATGCCGAAGCTGATCTGGTAAACGAAAATGTCGCTTTTCACGAACTTGTCGATGGAGCCGTAAATGGGGAGGTAAGAGAAACGGTAATCGGCGTCGACTTCCATGTCGTCCCAGTCGCCGTTGTTGTCGGGGTTAATGCTGACGCGCTTTGACGGACCGTAAAGCGCGCCGCCGCGCAGGCGAGAGCCAATGCTGTTTTTGGGAAGCTCCCTGTTGGCGCCCTCGACGTTTGGCGATGAATGTGCTTGGAAAGTCGCGTATTGCGTGTAATCCAGTTCCACTACGGCAAATGCGCTTGCCGCACCCAAAATAACTCCCATCCCTATTTTTTTGAGCACACTGAAATCCATGTGCAAAATATAGTGTTCTTGTTTACAAAGTGTGGACGGCGGCTTGTTGTACGGCACAATAATTTGGGGGCGCGGGTTCGCTACTTCCCTCGGGTACGGCCACAGGTGAGCAAAAGCGCGTTTACGGCGAAGGCCGCGATGAGGAGCGCGTCGCTTGTATGTGCCGGGAGCTGCACGCCTTCGCCAAGGGCGGGTAGCAGCTTGCCGGCGAGCGCGAGCAGCCCGCCTGCAATAATGGCTGCGCCCACGAACACGGGCTTGCTGCGCAAACCCGAAAGCCCCCACAATATGGGAACGGTAAAGGCGCCGGCATATACCGCTAGGCCGAGCAGGAGCATCCCGATGATGTCGGTGAACTGGAGCGCAATGAGGGTCGCCACAATGCCGTTGCAGAGGATAATCACGCGTGCCTTGGCGAGCGGACGTGCAGAAGGTTTGTTGCCGCTGCTGCGGTTGAATAGCCCGTACACGATGATGGAGCTGCTCAAAAGAGTGGTGTCGGCACTGCTGAGGACCACGCTCAAAAGCGCAAGCGCAATGAGCGGGAGCAGCGGTGCGGGCACCACGGCCTGCGCGATGGCGGTGATTCGGGCGCCCTGCACGTTTCCGAACCCGGTGCCGAATGCCGCCAAGAACCCGATGATGGCGGCGACGGGCACGAGCACGACGGCCGCGGTCAAGATCGCCGAGCGGGCGGTGCGGGCGTCGCGGGCGCAAAAGATGCGGCTGAACATGTCGGGCCCTGCCGTGAATGTGGTGCCGTACGTGAGCAGCAAGAGGAACAAGTCGAGCGGCGAGAATCCTGCATTGAACGGGAATGCGGGCGCTTCACCGCGGGCCAAGTTCTCGCCCACGGTCCCGCTCCCCAGGGCAAATCCCGCCACCGCCAAAAGCCCCGCTATAATCAGGATTGCCTGCAAAAAGTCAGTTCGCAAAATCGAGAGCTGCCCCCCGGCGACTGTGTACAAAATGAACACCGTCGCCGAGACCAGCGCCGCCATGGTATAGCTCATGGGGGTAAAGCTCTGCAGCAGTTTTGCCGCCGCAATGATCTGCGCTGCGACAATGCCTGTCCACGCCAAGGGGATCACGACGCTTGCCACCAGGCGCGGCCCCTTTCCGTACAGGTTCTCGATCAGGTCGGGCAAGGCGTATTTGCCCAGTGCATAGGCTTTGCGGGCAAACGGCAGCAGCGCCAGGAGTCCCATCGCGCCCACCAGCATGAACCACGTGGCGGCTCCGCCCATGCGGGGCCCTGCGTCAATGGCGCCGATAATGGCCGAGCCGCCAAGAATCGTCGCCACAAGGCTCCCCGCCACTGCACACGCGCTCGCGCCCTTGCGCGCCACAAAAAAATCCGGAATGCTGTTGACGGCTCGCGCGCTGCGAACCGCAATAATCAAAAGGGCTGCCAAGTACAAAATCAAAATAACAGACATCACCACTCCTTACCCATTTAAAAAACGTAGTTGACCATGCACATCACCGCATTCAAGTGCCATTCGGCGCCCACGCGCTTGAGCATAAGTTCCTCGTTTGATTCGTAACGGCGCTTGTTGAACTTGCGCTCACGCATAATGGGCGCCATCACCATGCCGTTCCAGTTTTCCATCATCTTGAACATCACCGTGGGCGTGACTCCCACCATCAAGAATTTCGGGTCGTACTCCCAGTAGATTTTGTCGAATTCGTACTCGTGCATAAACCTGCTCGCCTTTACCGTGACCATCGCCATGTACAGGCGCTCGAACGGCAAAATGTACATGAGCGTCCCCGAGAGTTCGCCGCGGTCGCCGTTCACGCGCGTGTCGGTGCCCGCCTTCCACGGCTCACCATCGCTTGCGCCGGTGTAGGTGGAAGTTTCGCGGCTCACGCCCACCTTCAAAATGATCTTGGTCCAGTCGCTCTTGGGCAAAAACATCATCAGCGGTATGCTGAGACCTGCCTTGTAGGTAATGCTGAACGCTGCCTCGGTCATAAAGATGTCCTGGTCAAAAGTGCGTTCTTCGGGGTCGTATACGCCCATGAATGTGCTGGTGCGGCCATAGTTCCATGCCGAGCTCACCGAGCCCTTGACTCCCGCCTCCAAGAGGTGGATCAATTGCAGGTCGGTCCCGAGGGTGGCGCCCACGTTCACCGGCGTGAGGCTTGCGTTCGCGTCGCCCGTCACCGTGAGGAGCTTGCTAAAATCCTTTTGCAGCTTGGTGGTCGAGCTCAGTGCCGGCGCTCCTATCGAAAAAAACGGCCAGTTGTGCAGGGTCTCGGAATTGCGGAGCCCGTGATGCGTAATCAGCACTCCCAAAAGCGTAAACACGTGGTTGTGCGTTATGTGGAACGAGGAGCCCGGCGCGATGGCGGCCTTGCTCGTGTCCGGCGGAGTTTCAACCTTGCTTGAATCCGGCGTGGTACCCGCCGCAAACGCGAACAGGGCGCTGGCGAGTACGGCTACCAAAATGGTCCGGAGACGATTCATACCTTTTCAAATATAGTTTTTTGTATATTAGCGTACCGAGAGGTCTATATGTCCTGCGAATTTTTTGATAAATCGGTTCTTGAAAAATCCAGGGCGGCACTAGTCGCAGCCCTATTTTCCGTTGTTTTTGCAGCCCCTGCCCTTGCTTTCGACATGTCGGTCAAGGCGCAGGTCGATAACGCCCAGGTTTTTGTGGGCGACATGTTCAACTATGAAATCGCCGTCACCGCCCCCGAGAATGCCGTCGTTGACTTGCCCAGTTTTGTGGGGAACCTCGGCAGCTTCGAGGTCAAGGAGATGAAGAACGAGAAGGTCACCGAGGGCATGCCCAAGGGAACCGCCAAGTTCACGTGGCTGGCGACACTCAACACTTTTGTGAGCGGTGACTTTTTGATTGCCCCGCAAGAGGTGAACGCCATTGTCGGGACCGATACCGTCAAGACGCACACTGACCCCGTGGCGGTGAAGGTCGCAACCCGCACCACCGGCGAGGAGACCGATATTTTAGATGTCGAAGCGCCGCTCGCCGACCCGCGCCTGCCGCAGTGGCTCTACGTTGTGTTTGGCGTTTTGGGCGTAGGCCTGTTGGTTTTGCTGGGATGGTTGTTGCACAAGAAGTTTGCCAAGGGTGGGCTCGCGCCTAGGCTTCCTCCCTACGAGGAGGCGGTACTGGCTCTCAAGGAACTTCGCAATAGGAACTACCTTGCCGAAGGGAACCAGGGCGATTACTTTATGTCACTCGGCTTTATTACGCGCCGCTACATCGAGCGTCGCTTTGAGACCGACATTTTGGATGCGACCGTCGCCGAGCTCAAGAAACGCATGGCGCATGTGGCGGGGCTCCCGCAGGCCTACAAGGAATCGGTCGTGACGCTCGCCGTCGAGACCGAGCCCGTGAAGTTCGCCAAGATGAAGCTCGAGGGCGAAAGGTGCAGGTTCTGGGACGAGTGGGCAGACCGTCTGCTCGAAGACACGAAACCGAAGCCGGAAGAAGAAGCTGCAAAGACCGCACCGGCTAAGGCTAAAAAGTAACGTGAAGTCTTAGCCGTTCACGGCTTTGACGAATTCGCGGCACACGGCCTCGGGGTCGCTCTTTCCGAAAATCGCGGAACCTACCACGAACACGTTCGCGCCCGCTTCCTTGCAGGCGAGGATGTTGTCGAGTTTCACGCCGCCGTCAATCTGGATGTCCAATTCGGGCTTCATTTGGCGCAGCTCGCGAATCTTGTCGAGGCAATACGGGATCAGGCTCTGGCCGCCAAAGCCTGGGTTCACCGACATCACGAGCACCATGTCCACGATGTCGAGCACGTACTTGATGCTTTCGAGCGGGGTTGCCGGGTTGATGGCCACTGCGGGCTTCACGTCGAGTTCCCTGATCTGGTGCACCAGGCGGTCGAGGTGGTTCGTGGTTTCGGCATGCACGCTAATGATGCTTGCGCCCGCCTTCGCGAATTCGCCCACGTACTTCTCGGGATTCTCGATCATCAGGTGACAATCGAGCGGGAGCTTGGTGCCCTTGCCCACGCATGCGGAAATCCCCGGGCCGAAACTGATGTTCGGCACGAAGTGCCCGTCCATGATGTCGAGGTGCACGAGGCCGGCGCCACCGTTTTCGATGGCCTTGAGGCCGTTACCGAGTTCGAGGAAGTTAGCGTTCAGCACGCTGGGGGCGATAATTTGTTTGAGCATATGCCAAAATTAGCAAAAAGCAAGGCCCGGCGCATCACCAAACCAGAAATACACATCACCAAACCACAAATACGCATCGTCAGCCCCCAAAACGCCTTCATTTTACATCTAGCCACGAAACTTATTTTTTACTAACTTTGAACCCGAACTTAACATTAGGAGATAAAATCATGGCTAAGACTACTGCAAACAAGGTCGCAAAGGCCCCTGCAAAGAAGGCCGCCGCCAAGCCGGCTGCCGAAAAGAAGGCTTGCGCTAAGGCTTGTGCAAAGCCCGCCGCCAAGAAGGCTGCCCCGAAGGCTGCTGCCAAGCCGGCCGCCGAAAAGAAGGCCGCTCCGAAGGCCGCCGCCGCGAAGAAGGTCACCGTCGAATTCGTCGCTGACTGCCCGCTCGCAACGACCGTTTCCGTCGCCGGTTCCTTCAACAACTGGGCTGTCGACAAGGACATGCTCAAGAAGGACAAGAAGACAGGTCTCTGGACTGCCAAGATCTCTCTCTCTGCTGGCGATTACGAATACAAGTTCGTATGTGACGGCAAGAACTGGGACGCAGGCGACAACAAGATCAAGCACGTCTAATCGCGCTTTTTTGTTCGTTTATCGGAAGGCTCCGGGTTACCGGGGCCTTTTTTTGCTAGATTGCAGAAAACTATTTTTGGAGAAAGGAGAGTTTTGCATGAAGAGATTGTTGTTGCTTTTGGTTCTATTTTGCATTTATGCATGTACGTCGGATAGTTCATCGTCAGCGAAACCGACTCCCGAGGGCTTTGCGGGATATTCTACGTTGTATGCGTATTTGGACCAGACTCCCGTGACCGAGACGCAAGATGGATATGAATGTCCCGATTGGCACACCGAAATTGATACTACGGTAGAAGTGCGTCTGCCCAGCCTGCAGTATAACCTTAAAATACATTTCTGGTGCCATACGGAACAATTTTATCCCGACTGCGGTTACGAGGACGTGCGCATCAAGGTCGATGGCAAGCCTGTCGAGAATGAATTCGCGTTCTTTTACGACAGGGATACGTCCTTGAAGATCATGGTGCCCGATATCGAAAACGAACATGTGATAGAATGGAGCCTTGACTCGGCGCAGTGCGGGAATTTTCATGCGAAGTACCGTTTGACTCCGTCGAAGGAACCGGGTGACTACGTGATTCTTGGAGAGTACCGGCAGGAAGAATCGAATGATGTCAAGGGACCGCGTACGTTCAAGAAGGGCAAGCTGTTCTTTGATATAGAGAGCCATTACAGGCATGCGACTTTTGACTGGGACTATGAATACGCTTATGTGGATTCCGCACAGTCGGATTGCATCATTGCGAAAGACGGCGATACTTTGCACTTACCACTTAAGGTTTTGGAGCGCGAAAGCGAACGCCTTCGTCCGGATATCCGTGTTGAAGCAGATAGCGCAAAACTGGTTGATTTTCTAGGAGCGGACACTGCAGCGGAAGTATCGTGTGCCATAGTGTACCAGTCGTGGATTGTGCCCAAGAAGGTGGATTCCCTCCAATATGATTTTAAAATAAACTTTATCTCTTTTGTTCCGGAGTATACGGACCGCTTGGAAGAAATTGATTGCGCTGCTGACGCACCTTGTTTTGAGGGGGAGTTTGCCCGCTGGATTTACACTGAACGGGTGTGGCGTTATAACACGAATACGTATGTACTTGCGAAAACGACAAAGGGTGACCTTATTTACAAGCGGAAAGGGCTGAGTTGGTGTTCCCCAGATAGTCTTTGTCGGTATATTTTCACGAGGAATGATTTGCCGGTTGATGCTAATGGGGACACGCTGGAATTGGAATACTTGCAGTTGATTGCTTTTCCGGGAGGCTTGGCGAGTAACTGGGATACTTGGCGGATAAAAAACGCCCTTGACAGTATTTATGGTTCGAATGTCGCCAGCGATTGGTATTCCGATAAAGAGAGTGCCGTAAAGGTGGATTCCATGATAAATATTCTTGTCGATAAAGACGGCAACCCGAAAGATGGCCTGTGGATAATGGCCAAGCGGCTGACATTTAAGCAGGAATAAAATCTTGGCATATTGCGCCGGGCCAATTACCCGGCATTTTTCATTTTGTGTAAAGTCTGTGGCGGAACCAACGCGGGGACTGCTGCCCGCCGCAAAGTAATACCTCGCGGGGCTCCCGCCTTTTACTATCTTTCCCCCCATGAATTATTCCATCCCCCAAGAAGTTTTTGTGAAGGCTGCCGAACAGTACGGCACCCCCCTCTGGCTCTATGACCGCGCCACCATCGAGAAGCGCGTGAAGGAAGTTCAGGTTTTCGACACGGTGCGTTTTGCCCAGAAGGCATGCCCGAACCTCTCCATCGTAGCGCTCGTACGCAAGCTCGGTGGCGTGGTGGATGCCGTTTCTGCAGGCGAAATCGTCCGCGCGTTGAAGGCGGGTTTCAAGGGTGGTCAGCAGAAGGGCAAGGCTCCCGAAATTGTCTACACCGCAGACATCTTCGACCGCGACGCGCTTGAACTCGTGAAGAAATACGACATCGCGGTGAACGTCGGTTCCCCCGACATGATCCAGCAGCTCGCCGATTTCGGCGTGAAGTCGGAACTTACGCTCCGCGTGAATCCGGGATTTGGTCACGGGCATTCGAGCAAGGTGAATACCGGTGGCCCGCTCAGCAAGCACGGCGTGTGGCACGAGCAGATCAAGGACTGCGTCAAGCTCGCGCAGGCAAACGGCATGTGGATTACCGGGCTCCACATGCACATCGGTTCCGGCTCCGACTTCGAGCACCTCTCGCAGGTTTGCGACGCGATGGTCGACGCTAGCCGCCGCCTGGGTAGCCATCTCCGCACCATCAGTGCAGGGGGCGGCCTCCCGATTCCGTACCATGAGGAAGACAAGGGCAACCGCATTGACATGCAGGCCTACTACGACCTGTGGGACAAGGCCCGCAAGAACATCCAGCAGAGCATCGGCCACGAGGTTCACCTGGAAGTCGAACCCGGTCGCTACCTGGTGGCCGAAAGCGGTTACCTGATGGCCGAAATCCGCGCCGTCAAAAAACAGGGCGACAATTTGTTCTACCTGCTCGACGCCGGCTTTACCGACCTCGTTCGCCCGAGCTTCTACGGCAGTTATCACGGCATTTCCATCATCGCCCGCGACGGTCGCGAGATGAACGAGATGGTCGACGCAGTGGTGGCTGGCCCGCTCTGCGAATCCGGTGACGTGTTCACGCAGGAAGAAGGCGGCTTCGTGGTGACGCGCAAGCTCCCGAAGGCGAAGGTCGGCGATCTTTTGATTCTCCATGACGCAGGTGCCTACGGTGCCGCCATGAGCAGCAACTACAACAGCCGCCGCTACGCCGCCGAGACCATGTACACGAACGGCGAACTGAAGGTCATCCGCGAAAGGCAGACGTTCGAGCAGCTTCTCCAGAACGACCGCATTATTGATTTATAAACTGCGCATTACGGCGTTTCCCCAAAGGGGATAACTCCCACTAAGAGGCTACGCCTCAAGTGTCGTATAGCTCGCTCCCTCACGTACGTTTTAGTACGCTACGGGAGCTCGCGCCTTGTCCTGCTTGTTTCTAAATCAATAACAATAATTCGAATCTTATTTAAGGCTTTCGCCAAATAAAGGCGAAAGTCTTTTTTTTGAAAAGTCGCCTATTGTAAGACGACCTTGAATTTGGGTCTTGAATTATTCTATATTTGCCCATACCAAATGGTTCAACCTCAACATCAAGGCTAAAATATGTCAGATCGTTTTATCGTAACTGGAAACTTTACCGATGATCCGTTTGCCATCGACATTGCGCAATACATCGGTCTCCGCGAAGACATCTCCGACGTGGTCTCTTTGAAGACTTTCGCCAACTCCGAGTTCTGCCCCCGCTACGGACTTGATGTGGATGACATGGACCATATCGGCAGGCGCTTGGAAGGCAAGATCGTTTTGATTTGCTCGGTTTCGAACCACGACCGTAGCCGCAACGACTACGCCATGCGTAACTGCATCCTCGCCCGCGCTGCCAAGGACAACGGTGCCGAGCAGGTGGTGCTTGTGGAACCCGACCTCTTTTACAGCGCCCAGGACCGCGGTCCGCACCGCGTAGGCGAACTCGAAAAGGACCGCCCGGTGACCGACCTCAAGAAGTTCGACGGCCAGGCTTTTACGAGCCTCCTTTACGCCCAGCTTTTGAAGACCGCCGGTGTTGATGCTGTGGTGACCTGTCACAACCACAGCATCAAGGTGCAGAACCTCTTCAGCGAAATTTTCGAGGGCAACTTCCACAACCTCATCCCGACGGATGTTTACGCCCACTACATCAAGAGCAGCAACTTCGTGCAGACCGGCAAGGACGGCAACAACCTTGTGATCGTCTCCCCCGATAAGGGCGCACGACCGTTCATGAACGCCGTTTACGAAGCCCTAGGCCTCCCGGAATGCAAGCGCGTGGTGATGGATAAGGTCCGTACGGGCGAACGCGAAATCAGCATGACCTTCAACCCGGAACTCTCCGACATCAGTATCGAAGAAATCGAGGGCAAGGACGTGATCGTGTTTGACGACATGGTGCGCACGGGTACGACGATCGTGCAGTGCTGCGAACACATCAAGAAGGGCCACCCCAACCGTGTGTGCTTCGGCGTGACGCACTTCCACACCAGTGCCGAAGCCCGCGAAAAGCTCAACAGCCCCGCCATTGACGAAATCCTTACTACGTCGACGCTCCCCGACATCATGAACCGTGACTGCCAGGGCCGCCTCCGCAAGAAGCTCACCGTGCTCAAGCTCGGCAAGTGGATTGCCCGCCACGTGATGCAGATGTACGGCCTCGACGACGGACGTTTCGAGAAGGACTTCTACAAGATTGACATGAGTTCCAAGAACCCGCGTTGGCCGCCTGTGTTTTTCTAGTAAATAAGAATATGTAAAACGCCTCGGCAAAAGCCGGGGCGTTTTTTGCATTTAGAATATATATTTCTTTGTGGAGAAATACCTATGCGCATTTGTTTTATAAAGAGCTTGGGCGCCGTTGCCCTTACGCTTGCCGCTGCGGCGACTGTCACCTTCGCCTTGGAGCCGCCCCAAGATATCATCGTCATGCCGCCCAAGGACGGCGGTTACACGCTGGTCAAGGCGATCGAGTCGCGCCATAGCGACCGCACGTTTGTGGATTCGGATTTTAGTTCGACGCAAGTCGCTGAAATTTTGTGGTGCGCCTCGGGCGAGAACCGCGAAAACGGCGGGCTCACCGTGCCCACTGCCCTTGGCAAAAAGGAAGTCTTTGTGTATGCCGTTACCAAGCAGGGTGTATACAAGTTTTTGCCCAACGAAAAAAAAGCCCTCTTTGTGAACAAAGGGGACTTTCGTAAGGACGCTGGCATGCAGGACTTTGTGGGCAAGGCTGCTGTGAACCTGGTGTATGTCATCGACAAGAACCTTTCGGGCGGCAAGACCGACGCCGACAAGGTGCGCATGGGTGCGTTCAGTGCCGGCGCGATGTCGCAAAACGTGGCGCTCTTTGCGGCGTCCAAGGGTTACGGCAATGTGGTACGAGGATCCTTTGACAAGGTAAAGCTAGGCAAGGCACTCAAGCTTTCCCCGTCCGAAGAAATCCTTATGACACAATCGGTGGGGCCTATTGCCCCAGCGAAGTGACGCGAGCTTTTTATGGCATCGGGGCGCAGCCTATGCATGCGCCGGTCTTCATGACCCACTCGCCGCTTTCGCAGACAGCGTAGCGTTCCGAGCCTCCGCTAGGAATGGAGAATGTCCATGTTTCGCGGTGAACTTCTTCGCCCTCGGAGCAACTTTCAGAGAGAGTCCATTGGTTGCTTTTGCATTGAATGACCATGTTGCCGTCAAGAACGAAAAGTGCTTCGTCATTTTTTGCATTGCATTCTTCAATGACTTGGTCAAGGTTGAGGTCGCCTTGATGGGTTATTACCCATTTGCCTTTAGAGTTGCATTTTGCGGTGGGTTTATCGTCGCCCGGATTGCCGCTAATGATGAAAAGGCTGTTAACGTTTTCACCTGTGAACGCACAATTCTCTGCGTATTCCCACTGTCTGTCCTTGCACTGTACGATTTCGGTGATGTCTTGGTCTATGACAATATAGACGTTGCCGTTTTTCTTGTCAGTGCATTCTTCTGGGATTTTTGAGAGGTCAATATGGAGGTTCGCTTCGGAAGACGAGCTCACGTCGGCGGAAGAGGAGCTTGCGACCACAGAAGACGAGCTCACGTCGGCGGAAGAGGAGCTTGCGACCACAGAAGACGAGCTCATGACTGCGGAAGAGGAACTCGCAACCACGGAAGACGAGCTCACGTCGGCGGAAGAGGGACTTGCGACGGACGAACTGGAGCTCTCAATCGTCGAAGAGGAACTCCCTTCGCCACCCTTTGTTTCGGACGATGAACTGGTTTCGTCGCTCTTTGATTCGGAAGAAACGCCATCAGTCGTTTCGGACGATGTCACGGTGGATTCTTCGTTCTGGTCAACGGGAGCATTGGTTGAACTGCTGTCATCGCCGCATGCCACAAAGGCGAGCGATGTGGCGAACATCAATGCAGCGTATGTCTTTTTATTCATCTTTGTTCTCCTTTTTTTTTACTTTATACTAATAACGCGTGTAATGTTTACGCCCTCACCCCGAATAAACAACATATAGCGACCACTTCGCGGAGCCATGAGGCGGAGGCTGTTGCCCTGCACGGTGCCGCGGTTGAGTGTTTGGCCCATGCTGTTCACGAGCGCAAATTTCTTTCCGTTAAAGCTTGCAAGCCCATCGACAGCAATAAGCTTGCCTTGGGTCGCAACACTGATGTTACTTGCATTGCTTGCGATGCGGTTCTGCTTCTTGATAGAAACCGGCGGCGTAACGGGGGTATAGTTCTTAACGCCCTTGACGCACGAAAGCCCGGTGACTTCGAGTTTGTTGTCAAAGGCTTCGTCACGGATGGCGAAGCGGAGCCCTGTAGTAGCTTCGAGGTTTATACCTTCGGGGAGGCCTGCCTGCCAGGCGTTACGACGCATCCAGCCTAGGTCCACGTAGACGGTGGTCCATTCAGGGCTGTAGGGCATTTCTACAAAGGCGTAGTCCCAGGAGCCCTCGCCGTAAACGGTCTCCGACAGATTCCATTCCTCGAATGCGGTGAACTGGTGGTTCGTGCCCTTGTACTTGTAGCTCACCATGTCGCAATATCCGAGCTCCGTAGGATATTGAGGACCGCAATCCACTTCTGGAGGGCAGGGTTCGTATGCGAGCTCCGGAAGTTCAAGGGTCACGTTCACGTAAGGCGCGTAGGCGTAGCCCGTGCCTGCGGTATCGAGCTTGATTCCGTTGAGGGAGAACTTGAACTCCGTAGCGCCAGCCGTGCCCGGTGCGCCGTTTCCGTCGTCAGCCTTTGCACCATAGAATTCCGCTCCGGAATGTCCGTATTTGCCGTCCCCGTCGGCGACAGTGGAGTCGGTTTCGTATTTCCAATTGCCAAGGAGCAGGTTCGCGGAGTTGTAATTGATGATTATCGGGAGGCTGTCCTTGATTTCCGTTTCCCAGTTGAAGTGCTTCTGGTAGGTGTGGAGTTTCGGCATCAAGGTATTGAGGGTGTACTGGTCTACGTCGCTGTCGGTGAGGAAGGGCTTTTCCACGTCCCACTTGGCGCTGGAAAGCTTGTTCTTGTTGCGCCAAGTGAGGAATTTTTCCAGCTGTTCCTTTTGGCTTGCGTTCGAGAAGATTTTGTCAATGCCGCCCCATTCGGTGATGAACACGGGGAGCCCTGCATCAATGGCCTTTTGCGAACTTGCGGTGTGCTCGTCGGTCTTGTGGATATCGGCATAGAAGTGGTAGGAGTAGGCGACATTCTTGTCTTGGATGGGATTCTTGATAGCATCGCCTGCCTGCGAAGACCATTGCGGAGTTCCCATGATGACGAGGTTGTTGGAATACCTGCGGATTTCCGTAATGACGGTGTCGGCGTAGGCCTTGAGGTCATCCCAGGATTCGGCGACGGGTTCGTTGTAGATTTCAAAAATCACGTGCGGGTACTTGCCGTAGCGTTCGGCCATTTTGCCAAAGAACTTGGCGGCGTCGGCTGCGGTAAAGCATTCCTTGTTGTCGTTGAACTTGAGCTTGGGCGTTTGACCGGGGTGGATGCAGTTGAAGTAACCACCTTCGGAATGCCAGTCAATGAGCACGTAGATGTCGTTACGGATAGCGGCCTGTACCACTGTATCCATTTGCGATTCAAAGTAGGCGGGGTTCTTCATGTAGCTGAAATGGCCCCAAGGCGGCACAACGCCCATGGCGGCGCGAACGAGCTCCACATGCCAAGCACCCACGAGGGTGTCGATGTAGGAGCCGCCGTAAAAGCTGCTGCCGTAGGGCCAGTACTGGCTCCAGGTGAGGCTCATGCCCTGAACGCTTACGGGGCTCCCATTCCAGCTGCCCAGAATGGCGCCCGGGGAAGGAAGCGGATCGCATACCTCAGTGCTGCTCCCGCAGCCGTCATTAATGATGTACCCTGCATGCAAGGCGCCGTATTCGCTTACGGGTCCCACGCGGGTGGGCTTGATGGTGGCGAAGGCCGATGTGGCAAGGCCCGCTACGAGCGCGCCTGCCATCGCGATGCTGAATAACCTTTTTTTCATATAACACTCCGTTGTTAATTATGCCCGAGCCCTTCCCACTCAAAGATGGAGAGCCCGTAAATCCTGATTTCGTCGAGCATGATATCTGCGTTCTCCTCGGCGACGAAACTGATGCTGTTCACCTCTTCCAGGTCAACTGACCCGTTTGCGGCGATAAAGTCGGCAGGCGTTATGCGGTATTCCTGGTACTTGTCTTGCAGTTCCACGGGGACACTGTAGAACGTCTTGCCCGATTCGCCCTTGCAAGTGAGCTGTAGCTTTATGGTCCCGGTACCCTTGGCGTAGAAGGCGATACTCTCCATGCTGCTCAAATCGTAGAACGCGGGAACATCGGCGGTTACGTCTTCGTAATCTGCGCCCAGGTTGAACCCGATGCCCGCGAACTTTTGCGCAAAGGAAGAATCCGCAAAGAGGCCCGTGTAAATCCCGGTTCCGCTGTAAGAGCCGTATGTCGGGAGGAACACGTGCTCGCTCCAGATGCTCGGTTGAATATAGCTGCCGCCGCCCATTGAGGAATCGCTGCTCTCGAACCAGGAGCCGCCTCCGTAGATTTGCCCGATGAGTGTCTTGCGATTCCCCCAGTTCTCAAAGTCTTCGACGCGGATGAACTGCTCCGTGGAAATCTGCTTAGAAACGTCGAAGGAGTTCGGGAATGCGCTTTCGGGGGATGCTTCAGCGGTTCCCTGCGGGGGATTGGTAATCCCGGGCTCTTGCGGTTCTTGGTCTGTGGTATCGACGGCTACAGTGCCGGCGGTCACCTGGTACATTCCGCTGCCGTAGGAATCGGCATCCACGTAGGCGAAGTGCACACCCTTCGGGAGCCCGGTGATAGTGTAGCTACCGGAGCGGGCGCTCGCTGTTTTCCCGAGAATGCGGACTTCTGCGTCGACACTCGCCATTCCGTCGACAATGCGGCCAAACACAACACCTGCCTTTGCAAGCGTGACGCTTTTGGGGAGGGCTCCGCCGTTTTCGAGGCGCGTCATTCCGGCGAGGCTGTCGCCTGCGTAGGCGGCAAGCATGCGGTAGGCGGGCTTCTGCAAAGCGGGCGCGTCGTGATTCGCTGCGGGACTCGCTTCGTATGTGATGACCCCAGTGGAATCCGCCACGAGGGTACGGACGAGCGTGGGCGCGCTTTCGTCGAGTTCCCAGATTTCGGCGGTGCCGTTCAGGAGGGCGTTGCCGTTTTCGTCCACGAGGGCGAGCGTGTCGATGCATGCAATTTCCGTTTTGCCGGCGTTAGACCCGGTGCCGTTCGCCACGCTTGGCGAGGAACCGTTGTCGCTGCAGGCTGCGAATAAAAGCGCGAATAAAACAAGCCATAGCTTTTTATTCATGGTCGCCTCCTTCGGCAATCTTGCGTGCACGCGGCACTAATTGGAATCCGGCGTGGCATACCATGGTGGGGTTCGTGTCTTCGCGGGCGATGGCTAAAATGCGTTCACGCATGTCGGCGATTTCCTTGCGGATTTTTTCAAAACTTTCCTTCGAGAGGCTGCACGTGACCGAAGTGATGCTGCGGTCGTCGCCACCGAGCAGGTCGTAGACTTCCTCGTTGATTTCCAGGTTCTTCTTGTGATATTTGCGAAGCACCGCGGAACGCACACGCGGTGGCGTCGCGACAATCGGCTCTGCCACCGTATAGCGACCATCGCCCTCTTTCAAAATAAAACCATTTTTTAAAAGGTAGTCGATGGCGTTCTGCACTTGCGATTCCTTGAGGGCGGGGACCATCATGCGGCCGATCTTCTTTGCGCTTGTGTTTGCAGGCAAAAGTGGCAGCAAGTCGCGGATTACAGGGATGTACCACTTGCCAAAAAAGTTCAGCCTGGAATCTTCAAGGGCGTATTCCGCGTTCTTGCCGCGGATGGCGATGAGCTGTTTCAAAAGAGCGTCGCGCTTATCCACGTCCTTTTCGTTGCCGAACTTCACGAGGAGCAAAAAGTATTCCGCCTCGGTATCGCCCATCTCGAGCGAGGCGGCGAGCGTCTTTGCATTTGCAAACGAGAGTGGGCGGGAACGGTCCAAAATGCGGCTGAAGAAAGCGGAACCCTTCATGCCGAGCGTCTCTTGCAGGCTACGCATGGAGCTGCCCGGGACGGCCAAAAACTCCTTGACGACCGCGTCCAGGTACTCGACGTAGTCGAAATACATAAAGACATTTATTTTGGAAACGCATTTCATATATGTAAATATAACACTTTTTTTTACAAAAAATGAAAAAATTTATAGAAATTCCATTTTTTTTGGAAACACTTGAAAATGAGAAAAAAATGCGTATTTTTGGGCAGTTTTCGCCAATTTTACCGCTTTACGCTTCTTCCAAGCAGGTCGAAAAAGCGCGCCTGGTAGGGAGCGCCTACGGAGCCGTTCACGCGTTCGCGCGTGCCGGTCCTGCGTTTGCCGATGCTGGTGGAGCCCTCGTCTGCGGGCCATTTCTCGAATTCGTCCATGGCGATGACGGGTGTCTGGCTCCCCAGAATCTTGATGTAGTCGAGGTCCAAAAATCCCCAGCCGCGGGTAATGTCGATCGTCGTTTCGCCTTCAACGCGGATGCTCGTAGAAGTCGTGCTCCACACGTGGCTGCTGCCTGCTGGGCCCGTACGCAAGAAGCGCACGGGGTTCAAGGTGATACCATTCACTGAGACGTTCTGTTCTTTGTAGGCGGTATCCTTGTCGCTCAAAAAGTTGTAGCCGAACATCAGGGTGTAGCGGCCACCGCCCCGTACGGTAAAGCGGAGGTTGCCGTTTTGCATGGCCACGTACTTTCCGCCCGAGGCGTTTTCGTCTGTGCCGATTTTTGCGGGATTTTCGGAATAGCCCTCGGCGAGTTCTGTGAGAGTCGCATCTTCGGCCTCGTATTCTTCGAAATGGGAGCTTGCCGACCACGGATAGGGTTCCGCGTTGGGGTACTCGCTTTTGTACGTAATGGGCTTGCCAGGGATGGTGAAAAGTTCCTTGCAGAGGTTGCGCACTTCGGCGACGTGGTCGATGAAGATGTTGTCGCCCATGCTGCAAACGTTGCCGTCGGTCTTGCTCTCGTCGCACCAGAACTTGTTCGACTTGTCGGCGGTGAGTTCTGCGGGCACGTTCCCGGTGTAGGTGCGGCTGTCTTCGTCAATGTAGCCCGTAAGCTTTGGATTGTTGGCGGTGTACATGTAGTTGCCTGCGACAACCGCGTGCGTGCCCTTCACTTCGATAAAGGAGTTGTCGCAGTCGCGGGGCTCCGGCTTGCTTTGCAGACCATCGGCGGACAGCATGTTCTGCGAGATGGTGGTGTAGCTTGCGCCTTCCTTGATGTCGACATTCTCGGCGGAAATGTCCTGGAACAGGTTGCACTTGATGGTGGTGCGGCTCACGCGCCAGTCGTAATAGGTGAAGCGGTTGTTGCTTTTGTCGGTCTTGGCCTGTTCGCCCCACAGGGAATCGGGCTCGCCGTCCACGCCCCATGCTGCATGGTCGGTGCCCACGTAGATGCCTTCGCCGTAGGTCCCCTTCACGTTCCCGGAATTGTGGATAAAGTTGCGGCGGATGTTTACGAAGGTGCTGCTGTCGCGCACGTGCACAAGTTCCTGCCGCGTGTTCGAGATGTCGCAGTCCTCGATAAGCACGTGGTGCGCGTTGTCGAGCACGATGCCTACGCCCGATTGGCTGAGCTTTAGGTTCTTGAGGATCACGTAATCGTTTTCGATATGCAGCACCTCGTTGCCCTCGCTCATGGTGCCGTGGATATCGGGCGGGTTCGCAGGGTCGCTGCCCGCAAGCACGATGGGTCTCTCGGGCGTGCCGTTGTTGCGACCGAGCCACAAAAGGCCCTTGCCCCAGCCCGCGTCGCGATTCCCCGGGTCATACGTCTTTTTGCCTGTCAGGTCGTACTCGCCCGCGGGCACCCAGATAGTGTCGCCCGCCTTGGCCTGTGCAGCCTGCAGCATAAGGTCGTTCGCGTTGCCTGCGGCAACGTATACCTGCGCGGCGTGCGCCTGCATGCCCGCCGCAGTAAAAAAAGCGACAACAAAAAACGATGGAATCAGCGAACTAGATACCGACATAAACAACTCCTTAACACAATTAATATATACTCTTTTCTCCAAAATAGGGAGAAACCCGATAAAGCAGCTTTTTTGAGGTTTAAAAGGGGCTTTTTTTTCGCGGATTTCAAAAAAAGATATTTATATTGTTTGTATATGTCGATACGAGTGACCAGCAGCGATAAAATCGAAGAAATGTTCCCGGACACCCCGGTGCGTAAAATCATAACCCCTGTCGAACGTTTGATGAAGGTGGAGACCACCGGAGGCATTGTCCTTATCATCATGACGCTCGCGGCGCTTTTGTGGGCAAACCTCTCCCCGTCCACCTACGAGCATTTTTGGCATTTGCCGTTCTCGCTCACCATTGGCAGCTGGATTGGCCATGGCAACTTGCACTGGTTTATTAACGACGCGTTGATGACGGTTTTCTTTTTTAACATCGGCCTCGAAGTCAAGGGCGAGATGACCTACGGTGAGTTGCACGACCCCAAGGCGGCGAGCCTCCCCATTATTGCGGCTGCCGGCGGTATGCTGTTCCCGGCTTTGATTTATTTGGCGCTTTGTCCGCATGGCGCGGACAGTGCCGCCCACGGTTGGGGGATACCTACGGCGACGGATATCGCGTTTGTGGTAGGCTGCATGGCTATCCTCGGCAAGCGGGTGCCGCATGCGCTCCGCGTGATGATTTTGACTTTGGCCATTGCCGACGACATTGGTGCGATTCTCGTAATCGCGATTGGATACCCGAGCGGTGACGGCATCAACTTTGTGGCGCTCGGCACGGCGTTCGCGCTGCTTGCCCTTATCAACGTGCTGTTCCGCATTGGGGTTCGTAACCTGCTGTTGCACGGCGTTATTGGCGTCGCCATTTGGGCGTTCTTTGTCAAGAGCGGCGTGCATCCGACCATCGCAGGTGTGCTCCTTGGGCTCTCGGTTCCCGCCAAGGCGGTCGTTTCGCAGGGCAAGCTCGCCAAGTTCGCGAACGGCGTGGGCAACGTGCTCTCGGGCGAGACCACGGTTTCGGGTGAAGAAAAGTATCGCGTGTTCAGCCTGCTCAAACGTGGCGCCCGCGAAAGCCTCTCGTTGCAAGAACGCCTGTACAAGCCTTTGGTCCCGTGGGTCAACTTTGCCATCATGCCCTTGTTTGCGCTTAGTAACGCGGGCGTCGAGATTAAGCTTAACGGCCTCGAACTCCCTGTGATGAGTGCAGTCGCCCTGGCTCTGGTCTTTGGAAAGCCCATCGGCATTTTCCTCTTCAGTTTGCTTTCTGTGAAGGTTGGCATAGCCAAGATGCCGAGCTACAGCTGGAAGGTGCTGTGGGGCGGTGGCATGCTCGCAGGTATCGGATTCACCATGGCGCTCTTTGTGGCAGGGCTCGCCTTTGATGTGGGCGCTCGTCAGGATTCCGCAAAGCTCGGCATTTTGCTCGGGAGCTTTACCGCGGCCATCCTTGGTACGATTTACATGAAGATCGTATCGAAACCGGAGAAGTGAACATCGTGAGCGTCCTCAAACCTCTATGCCCCATTTCGTTTACATGCTCCGCTGCAAGGGCGGGCGAATCTATACCGGTTACGCCGTAGACGTGGAGGCGCGTTTCGAACATCATAAAAGCGGCAAGGGTGCGAAGTTCACGAAGGCTTTCCCGCCGGAGTGCATTTTGCGCAAGTTCGAGTTGCCCTCGTACGAGCAGGCGCTAAGGCTCGAGGCGCGTATCAAGAAACTTGCCCGCGAGCAGAAGGAGCTGCTTGCCGGCGGTGACGATGCGATTGCGGCAGAACTGCTTGCGGGGTTGAACGAGACGCTCGAGGAAAAGTCCGCGCGGGAACGGAAAGAAAAACGCGCTAGGAAACAATCAGGTCAATAATCAGGTACACGGCCATCACAATGCTGCACACGCTGATGAAGTGCTGTATGAACTTGTTGCCTTTCTTTCGCTGTAAAAAGCTCCCGCAGTAACCGCCGAACCATGCACCCACGGCCATCACGATGGCGATGGGCCAGTCGATCTTGCCTGCGATGCCGAGCGCGGTGGTGCTCACGATGAGGAACACGTTGGTGAGCGCGTTCTTGAGTGCGTTCACGCGGATGGGGTCAAGCCCGGTGTAGCGCGTGAGCCCGAAAATCTGCACGAAACCCACGCCCACCTGCACGATGCAACCGTATATAGAAATCAATGCGAACCCGACGGCGCCTTTCCACGTGAGTTTTTCGGGCGGGGTTGCAGGCGGCTTGCCGAGGATATCCTTGCGCAGGTTGCTCATCACCACCACAAGGCAGATGACGACCGCGAGTATCGCCTGGAAGGCGCGGTCGCCGATGCGTACCAAAAAACAGATGCCGATGGCGGTACCGACGATGGTCGGGATAAGCAACTGCAAAAAAATCTTCTTGTTGAGGTAGCCGTGCTTCATCAGGTTGTAGGCGCTGCTGCAGTTCCCAATGATGAGCCCGATTCGGTTGGTGCCGTTCGCGACGGTCGCGGGCATCCCGAGGAAAATCATGATGGGGAGGCTCAGCGTGGAACCGCCACCCGCGATGCTGTTGATGAGGCTTACGACTGCACCCAGCAAAAAGAAAGCCGGGTACTGGGCGTATTGCCACCAGTCTGAATTGAGAACCGCGTCCATTACTTTTTAAGCTCGCTTTCGAGGAAGGCCTTGTTCTCCAGCACCTTCTCTTTTTGTTCAAAGTCCGGGTAGTTGGCGAGGCAGCGGTCCAAGGCGTCAATGGCCTTGAGCAGGTAGTTTGTCGACTGCTCGGGGTCCTTTTTAGAACGGGACTTTTTAAACAAGACCGAGGCTGTTTTGCGCTGTTCATTGCAAAACGCATCGCCAAGGACTTTGAGCATTTGAACGGCTGCGCCACGCTTGGGACTGGACTTTAATTTGTTCAAAAGATCGCGGGCGGTATCAAAGCGCTTTTCGGTAATCAAGGTGTCTGCGCGCGCCAGGGCCTCATCGGGGTCATGGGACTTCCAATAGGCGGCGGCTTCGCCATTGCTTTCTTTGGCGAGGTCACGAATTTCGTCAATCAGCTTTTGAAGCCCCAAATCGGCTTCAAAGTCGCGGTAACGCAACTGAAGCTGCACGGCATCCTCTTCGGCGGCCTTGAACTCGGCCTTTTCAAAAGCCTTTGCGCGAATGGCATCGCGCTCCTTTTGCGCCTTGGCGAGCGTGTTCTTGTAGGCGACTTGCTTTTGCGCGGTGGCCCAGTTGGTGAGCGAGTCGCCCGGCTCCAAAGCAATCAGGCTGTCGGCGGTACTTGCGACCATGCTGTACGCTGCCTGCGCGCGGTTCATATTCTGGATTTCTAGAACGAGTGGCTCGAACTTCTTTGCCTTTTCGGCGCGCTCCATGCCGAACTTGTTGAGCATGGAATCGGTGCGCATTTCCCAGGCGCCCCATAGCGGCTTGATGATGCGGAAGCGTTTGAGGTACATGGTCGCCGAGTCGGCGTAGCCCTGCTTGTAGAGTGAGTCGGCGTAAGCGAACACGGCCTCGGCGAGCGCCGGGAAGGCAGTGTAGGGGTCGATGGGCGCCTTGGAGGCGGTACCCGATGGGGCCTGCGCCTCGGAGGGCGTGGGGGCCGCGGGTTTAGAGTCGCCTTCGCTGAACTTGGTGCTGGGCGTGTTCAAACGGTAGCTGTCGAGGGTCGTTGAAACAAAGATGGCGGAATCCGCCTGCGGGTCCTGTGACAACGAGTCGGTTTTTGCCGAGGGCGTTTGCTCAACGGCGACATCCGTCGAAGGGGCAGGGGCGTTGCCCGCACACGCAGAGAGCGTGAACGCGACCGCGGCAAACCCAATCAAAGAAAAAATCTTGTTCATACTATTCTGCCTCTATAGGCACAAAGGAATTGCCGTCCAGGCCTTCGGGCAAATCCCAGTCGTCTTCCTTGGGCATGGCTGCTGGGGCGGCTTGCACGGGGGCTGCTTGGGCAGGGGCGCTTGCGGCGGGCATGGCGTTCTCGGCACTGGCGGGTGCGGTAGGCGCGGCATTGGAGGCCTCTGTTGCATTGGCGGCATCGGGTCCGGCCATTCCCTCGGTCGGGGCGCCCGGGGTTTCGGCGCCGGAGGCGGGCATGGGCATGCTGGTCAAGATGCCTATTTCGGCGACGCTCTCGGCGGCCTTCTCCTGCACTTGCGGCGGAGTGTAGCCCGGCACGTCTAGCCATGGGAGCGGGCGTCCGTCTTCGGGTCTTCCGCCGGCCACGGCGGCACCGGTCATGGGGTCCACAATCAGTTCGCCGCGTTCGTTCGAGAGCACCAGTGGCACCTCGCCGCTTGCAATCATCGAGATGTCGAGGAAGTCGATTTTTTGGGGAAGCCCGAGAATCGCGATTTCCTCCTTGGCGAAGGCGGCCCACTGCGGCAGGCCACCGCTTGCACCTGCAATGCGCGTGCGTCCGGACTTGAGCGGTTTGTTGTCGTCAAAGCCCACGTAGCTGCCAATGGCGACGACCGTGTCGAGCGCGACGCCGTTTTTCTCTTCGACGTATGTCGGGAGTGCGCCCATGAAGGCCACGTTCCTGTAGTCGTTTGTCGTACCCGTTTTGCCGAGGGCGGGGTAGCGCAGCTTGCTGGAGTTGTCGGGGCTGCTCACCGAGAGCGTCGCCACCTGGCTACGCGCCGTGCCGTTTGTGAACACCGAGCGGAGCATCGCTCCCATCTGCGTGGTGACGGTGTCGTCGAGTACGGTCTTGCTCTCCATCTCGTTTTTGAAGATGGTGCGGCCGTCGCGGTTCCTAATGGAGCTTATAAAGCAGGGTTCGGTCCAATCGCCGTCGAGGCACTTGAACACCTTGCCGGTGAGGATGGTCTGGTAGGCGGTGCTGATTTCGGCGAGCGTAATGTCGTTCACGCCGAGCGGCATGCTGAACACCTTCTGCAGTTTTTGGTGGATGCCGATTTCGTTTGCAAAGCGGGCGTAGTCGGCCATGGCGAGCGCCCTGCGGAAATCGGGCCAATAGCGGAGGTGGGCTGCGTCCAAGTAATCGCTCTCGGGGTCCACGGGCTCGATCATGATGCTCAGGCGCTTCATGTCGGCCATGCTGAAGCCGGGGAAGAGTTCCACGGCGTCGAGCGGCGGGAGCATTGCAGCCACGTCGGGATCCAGCTCCTGGGCTTCACGGGCGCGGAGTTTTTCGGAATAGTTCTTGTAGTTGTGGTTCAGGTACTTGATGAGTGTCGCATCCCTCTTTGCCTGCTTTACGCCCACGTCGGTGAACGTTCCGTAACGGAGCGCTTGCATGGCGCGAGCCTGTCCCATTTTGCCCTCGTTCCTGTATTTCTCGGCGAGGGCGTCGCGTGCACGGGTGAACTCGATTTCGCGTTTGATTTCATCCTTCATGATGAGGCCGAACTTGTCGCGCAGGCGTTCAAAGTAGGCCTTGCCCTCTTCGTCGGCACCGCGGGCCATGCCGTTTTGGGCGGCGACTTCCTCGAACTCGCTTTCGCTCAGCTTGTCGTGCAGGTGTTCCAAGAGCCAGATGCTCGAAATGTTCTCGGAGCGCGTGGCCGCCCAAGCGATGCTCACCACGTCTCCCTTGTTCTTGTGGTCGGGGCGCGGGAAGTAGAACTGGTTCACATACTGGAACACGTTGTACTCGTTCTCGAGTTCGTCCATGTAGTTCCAGTGGTACTGCAGGGCGAGTGCGTAGAGCAGCGGCTTCCAACTGGAGCCCAGCTGGCGGAGCGCTTTGAAGCTGCGGTCGAATCCGGTGTTGTGGAATCCGCCCTGCGTCGCGACGACCTTGCCGTTTTTGATGGCAAAAAGTGCGCCCTGCAAAACGGGTTCCGTTTCGATTTTGCACGGGGCGTAACCGTCAATCTGGTTCTCGTCAATGATGCTCACCAAAAGGATGGCGCCGGGCTTGAGCTGCGCCGCCAATATTTTGTTCACGTCGCCACCCACCTGCTTGCCGAATTCCTTCACGGCTTTCTCGGTCACAATGCCCTTGAGCTGGCCAAAGCTCAGCTTGAGGGACTTGAGTTTGCCCGTGTCGTCAAAAAACACGCTGTCGACGGCGCCGTACAGGTAGTCGCCTTTGCGGGCACTCTGGGCGCGGTTCGCGAATTCTGCCTTGGGGAGCACAAAGCCGCCCAGCTGCATTTGCAGGTTGCTGATGTTTGTTTGCAGGGCGCGCTTGGCGGCGTCCTGGCTCTTGGCGTCGAGCGTCGAGATGATGGTCAGCTGCGCCTTGCGCCAGTCCTCGATTCCCTCCTTTTCAAAAAGGTCGTGGAAAAAGTCGCTGTCGAGCTTTTCTTCGATGCGCTCGAGGATGGTGCTCATGGTGAAGCGGAAGTTGCCGTGGTTGAAGGCGAGTGGTTTTTCGAGCGCCTTGTCCATGTCCTTTTGCTCTATATAACCCTCCTCGACCATGCGGCCGAGCACGTACTTGAGGCGCTCGGCGCCGCGGGCAATAGCTTTTTCGCGGCGTTCCACGGTACGCTGGATAAACGGGTCGTAGTTCGAGGGCCCCTTGACCGAGCCTGCAATGAAGGCGCACTCGGCGAGCGTCAAGTCCTTGAGGTCTTTGTTAAAGAAGTACTGCGCGGCAATGGCAACGCCCTTGCCCGAACCCGAGACGTGGAACTGGTTCAGGTAGAACTCCAGGATGTCTTCTTTGGAAAAATGGCGCTCCATGCGCAATGCATTCAAGAGTTCCTTGCCCTTCTCCTTGATGCTTCGCTCTTCGCGGCCAAAAATGTTCTTGACGGTTTGCTGCGTGAGGGTCGAACCGCCCTGGCGCATGCTGCCGCTCTTGAGGTTCGAGGCCATGGCGCGGAAAAAACCGTGGAAGCTGAACCCGTTGTGCTGCCAGTAGCCGGCGTCCTCGGCGGCGATCAGGGCGTTCACGATGTTGATGGGGATGTCGCCGTAGGGAACGTAAATGCGGTGGTTGGCGTCAAAGAAGGCGCCCAAAAGTTCGGTGCTGTCGTTAAAATAGACGCGAGTCTCGCCGCTCAGTGCTTGCAAAATGGTGTCGCGGTTGAACTGGTTGTCGGGATCTTTGTCGGGAAGGACCTTGAATACAATGATATAGACTGGGATGCAACAGATAAGCGCGACTAGCAAAACCGCTGCGCACATTTTGAAGAGTTTTTTCAAAAGTCTCATATATTAAAGTTAGAATTTTTAAAAATCCGCCGCCTGGAGTGTAAAAAAAATGGGCGTTTTAAGGCAATTTTGGGGCTTTTTGGGGGCTACCCCTTGAAAAAAAGGCAAAAATTAAGTAAAATTAGTGTCCCAAGATTGGGAAGATGGCCGAGCTGGCCGAAGGCGCGTCCCTGCTAAGGACGTATAGGACTTAATCCTATCGCGAGTTCGAATCTCGCTCTTCCCGCTGAAAAGCCCCGAGCAGAAATGCCCGGGGTTTTTCTCTATAGTTTTCAAACTTTGGTTAATGGGGGAAAAAGGTAGCTGATTACGCGTTGAGCCATTTTGTGGCTTAGCTTTTCATCTTTTTCTTGTTCTGGTACATGGAGGCGTCTGCCCTCTTGAGTACCGAGAGGGCGTTTGGGTCTACCTCGGCGTCGAACACGGCGATGCCCGCGGCAAAGTCCTCCTTGGCGCCCGCCTCCATCAGCTGCCTCATCAAAATTTCGCGGTTGTCAAAGTCGTGGTTCTGCAAAAGGATCACGAACTCGTCGCCACCCACGCGGTACACGGGGCTGTGCTTGAAGAGTTCGCAGAACACCATGCAGCATTTTTTGATGAGTTCGTTGCCGGCTTCGTGACCCTGCGTGTCGTTGGTCGTCTTGAGGTTGTTCACGTCGCATTCGACAAAGGCGAAATCCATGCGCTGGCCCGCCTCGCGCCGCACGTCCAGGTCTTTGACCTTTGCGTTGAAGGCGGTCGTGTTGTTCACGCCGGTGAGGGCGTCTTTGTTGGCAAGGAGTTCCGTCGCCCTCAAATCTTTGCGAAGCCTGCGGTTCTCCTCGTCTTTGCGCATTTCGTCGTCGATGTTGCGGAACCCCACCACAAAACCACAGCTTTTGTGCGAGTCCTTGACGAACTTAATGGCGTAAATCTGCGGTTCCTTGTGCAATTGCACGCGGGCGTGTATGGTGTAGCTCGGTTTTGTGGTCAGAGCCTCAGTCACTTTCTCACGGTTCACGTCCCTTATAAATTGAGGAAAGTCGTCAGGATGGATCAAGTTCCTGAGCAGCACGTCAAAACGCTTGTTGCTGGGGAGCGACTTGTCGATATCGTTCTCGATTTCGGCGATGGCCTCGCTCATGATGTTGAAGTAGACCTTGTTCTTTTTGGCATTTATGTAGCAGACCAGGTCGTAGTCAGCGGAGAGCATAGAGATGATGGCCGTGCGTTGGGATACGGCGTTCCCCTTGCTTGTGCGCAGCATTTTTATGCAGAGCACGAGCGTGACCAAAAGACTAGCAACCAGCAAAAAATCACTGTTCATATCGAACATGTATGGAATATAACCAAAAAATATGCTTTTTGGCATGGCATTCGTCGCAAAAGTCGGCTTTTTTACCTTATTTTTACGCAATTTCGCCATTTTTTGGCAAATCCTACTTGACTTTTAACGGATGATTAACGATATTAGGTTATGAAATTTTCAAGGAGTTTTTATGAAGACTAGTAGTTTTTTGACCGGGGTCGTCTTGGGTGCCGTCGCCACCGTGGCTGTGGCCCAAAAGTTTTTTAATGGCAAAATCCCCTGCTGCTGCGCCAATGCCGAGCCCAAGGGGGATGCCGACGCCAACCCCGCCCTCCAGGAGGCCGAAGGTGCCGTGGAGACCCTGCGCAATTCGGTCGACAGCCTGCGCGCCGAACTCAACAAACGCATTGAGTCCGAGCAGACCTTTGCCGCCAAGTGCGAGGAGCTCAACGACCAGGTCGCCAAGCAGAATGCCGAGATCGACAACCTCAAGAACATTTGCGACGTGCAGAACGGCGCCAACAAGAAACTGGAAGAAGAACTCGCCCAGGCCAAGGCCGGTAAGTAGTACATACAAAGTAATTTCCCCTTTTTGAGGGCCGTTTTTTAGTGTAGGCAATGGATTGACCAGGGTCAATCCATTGTTTTTTTCTATATTTGCGAGCGTTTAAGGTAATGCCTTAAGAATCGTTTGACACAAGAAAAGGAACGCTATGCCAGCTTTTGATCCGAATGCGAAAAAGATGCTGATTTCGGGAAACGAGGCCATCTCGCTTTCCATGCGCCACTGCAACGTGCAGCTGGCCGTCGGTTACCCGGGAACCCCCTCTACCGAAATCCTCGAGGACTATTCTGAACTCGGCGGGTACGCCCAGTGGGCACCGAACGAGAAGGTCGCCGCCGAAGTGGCCCTGGGTGCAGCCTTTGGCCATGCCCGCAGCGTGGTCACCATGAAGATGGTGGGCCTCAACGTGGCAAGCGATACGCTCTACACCGCGACCTACACCGGCGTGGACGGCGGCATGGTTTGGATTGTCGCCGACGACCCGGGCCAGGGCAGTTCCCAGAACGAACAGGACACCCGCAACCACGCGAAGGCTTCTGTTTGCCCGATGTTTGAACCGTCCAACTCGCAGGAAGCCTACGACTTCTTCCGCATCGCCATGCAGACCAGCGAAAAGTTCAAGATTCCGGTCATTCTCCGCATGACGACCCGCGTGGACCATTCCAAGTCCATCGTGGTGCCGAAGGAAGAACTCCCGGCCATGGTGCCGAACTTCGAGCGCAATATCGCCCAGCACGTGATGGTGCCTGGCTTCTCCAAGCCTGCGGGCCGCAAGCTCCGCGCCAAGATGGACGAGATGGAAGCTTGGAACGTGGCCGAAGGCCCGAACAAGGTGGAAATGCGCAGCGCCGACATGGGTATCATCACGAGCGGCATCAGCTACCACCACGTGCGTGAAGCCGCCCCGGAAGCAAGCATCCTCAAGCTCGGCATGACGTACCCGCTGCCGATGCAGCTCATCAAGGATTTCGCGAAGAAGTTCGAAGGCAAGCGCCTGCTCGTTATTGAAGAAAACGACCCGTGGCTCGCCGAGAACATCCGTGCGGCAGGCATCCAGGTCGAAAGCAAGTTCGACCCGATTTTCCGTTTCGGCGAACTCGACGTGAACCGCGTGCGCCGCATTATCGCTGGCGACAGGAATCCGGACCCGGTTCCGGTCAAGGGCAAGCCGCCTATGCTCTGCCCGGGCTGCCCGCACCGCAGCTCTTTCGCAGTTCTCAAGGAACTCGACTGCATCGTTTCTGGCGACATCGGCTGCTACACGCTCGCCGCTCTCCCGCCGATTTCCGCGATGGACTACATGATTGATATGGGCGCCGCCATTGGCATGGGCGTCGGGCTCCGCAATGTGCTTCCGCGTGAACAGGCTAAGAAGGTCGTCTCCGTGATTGGCGACTCCACCTTCGTGCACAGCGGCATTACGGGCCTCGTGGAAGCGGGCTACAACCGCCCCGACACCGGCCACGTGGTTATCATTCTCGACAACAGCATCACCGCCATGACGGGCCAGCAGGAACACCCGGGTACGGGCCGCCATCTGGACCACAGCCCGGCCTACAAGCTGGACTACGGCGCCATCGCTAAGACCGCCGGTTTCGACAACGTCTACGAAGTGAACCAGGTCAAGGAACCCGAGGAATTCAAGCGCCTCGTCAAAGAAGCGCTCGAGAAGGACGAGCTCACGCTCATCGTGGCGAAGAGCCCCTGCATCCTCGCTCTCAAGAGCATCCTCGCCTGGGACAAGGCCAACAAGGAAAAGGCGGAAAAGGCTCTCGCCGAGTCCGAAGCCGCTGCTAAAAAGAACGGCAATTTTTAAGGAGAAGTTTTATGAGCGTAGTTAACGTGAAATTTGCCGGCCTCGGTGGCACAGGCGTTATCAAGGCGAGCGACGTGATGGCGGAACTCGTGTTCGAACAGGGTTACGATGTGAAGAAGGCCGAAGTGCACGGCATGAGCCAGCGCGGCGGTTCTATTGCTTCCGATGTCCGCTTCGCGAAGGACGAAGAGGTGCAGTCTCCGATGATCCCGACGGGCGAAGCCGACTACCTGGTGGTATTCGACGAGACGCAGGTCGTGGTGAACGAGGCCTTCCTCAAGCAGGGCGGCGTGCTCCTGACTCCGGCTGACATCGATGTCTCCAAGCTCGAGAACGTGAAGGCCCTGAACGTCGCGATGCTCGGCAAGCTTTCCAAGCACTTCGACTTCACCGTCGAACAGTGGGAAGTTGCCCTGAACAAGCTCTTCGCCGAAAAGTTCCACGAAGGGAACAAGAAGGCGTTCATGCTTGGCCGCGAAGGGTAACCTGAAACCGCGAAAGGGGAAATGAGAAACTTCTACTGGTTTTGGTTCGGTTTGACGCTCTGGAGTACCCGCCTGGTACTCCTTTGCGTATTGTACTTTACGGACGCGCCTACGGGCGGCCCGATTGTGGACCGCTGGTATAGATTTTTCCCCCATACGCTGGTAATTGAAGCCGGTGTCGCGATGACGCTTGCCTTTGCGGGCGGGCTCTTCTGCACGCTGCTGCGCGGGAAAGCGCGGAAAGTAGCGGGCATCGTTTTCCTCGCTCTCGGAATCGCCTACATGGTGGCTGCCGGGACCGACGACGAGATTATGCGCTGGATGGGCCAGCACCTTTCGCTTTCGTTCATCACCACATACGCGCTTGCCGCATCGGACATGGGCCTGGTGGGCCGTGTGTTTTTGGGCGGTGCATGGCACTTTCTGCTCACGATGTTCATCGTGATTGCGGGAATTGTCGGGACGGTGTTTCTTTATAGGAAGATGTTCGCGAAGTGGAGCGCGGAGACGGTTGTTGCGGTAAAGAACCGCGCATCGGTTTCGAACAGTTCCGGAGGTGTGAACCGCGCAGCGGTCAGGAACTGGATTTGCCTCGGGATAGCGCTTGCGCTTGCGATTACGGGACTCACGTCGAAGAACTGGTTCGCGCCGAGCAACATGCGCTGGAAGCGCATCGCGCCGGTCGCTTTCCGGCTGGTAGACGAAATCAAGTACAAGCTCACGGAAGCCGAAAAGCGCGGCGACTATGCCGAGGGCATAGAGTTGCTCGGCGGGCAACCCAATGCCGAATACCCATTCGTGAAATGTACGGCATCTGCAAGCAAATGCGAAGAATACCGACAGCACGATTTCGCGCAGTTCAAGGCCCGCGACCGCAAGCCCGACGTCATCTTCTTCGTCATCGAGACGTTCCGCGGCTGGACCGGCGACATCCGCGTCCCCGCGACATGCGAGAAGCTCCCGAACATCTGCAAGCTTGCCAAGAGCGGGCTTTACTTCCCGAACGCGCACAGCGTGGGCTACCCCTCCATCGAAGGTTTCCTCGGGATTCTCGCGGGCGTCTGGGCGCATCCGCAGACAACCTTCCTCTCGGACTACCCGAATACGCGCATGCGTGCCTTGCCCGAAATTCTGGGCGAAGCGGGTTACTACCGCATGGTACTCACCGCGACTGAACCGAGCTTCGACAATTTGCACCCGTGGTTTGCCAAGTGGTTCGACTACTCGGAATACAAGCCCGAAAACCAGCACGACGTGCCCATCGCGGACCGCTTCCGCGAACTTTATGCAAAGCGCCTTGCCGACCAACCGCTGTTCTTTGACTGGATGAGCACCACGAGTCACGTGCCGTTCTCGCTCCCCAAGGAATACGGTCCCACGCCGAGCGATCCGGAAGTCGCCTATGTGCGTTCGCTCGCCTACATGGATAGCGCCGTGGGCATCGTGATGGACGAGGTGGCCAAGGGCCCGAATGCCGACAATACCTTGTTTGTACTTGTGGGCGACCATGCGTTTGCGAACAACGCACAGCACCGCGTATCGAATTTTATTGGCGGTGTTCATGACGGTTACACCTGGGTTCCGCTCATTGTCGCGGGCCCGGGCATCGAGCAGAAAATTGTCACGACGCCTGTTTCGCAGGTGGATATTGCGCCGACGGTCCTGGATTACCTCTTCCTTTACGGGACATCCGAAAATTTTGTCGGGCAGAGCCTCCTTGAACTCGAGCCTCCTGATGGATTATGCGGCGGAGAATATACCATCGCTTTCCATGCCGCGCCGGAACATGCGCCGGTATTCGCTTTCCGCATGGGCGACATGACGATGATTACCGACTCGGTTACCTACATCGCGAACATTCAGGATTCTACGCTTGTGAGCGCCTTCGAGACGGTTCTCGAACCCACTTGGGACACGTCGCACCCCGCCGAAGGATTTGTGACGGGCAAGGTTATCGAGAACGCAGCCGCCAAATACGCCGAGACATTCCGTAAGATGCGCGCCGCGGGCCATGCCTGGGAATACACCGTCAACAAGAACAAGTTGCTGCCTCCTCCGCAGAGGTGACCATGTCGCACTTTTACTGGTTCTTCTTCGCGTTGATTGTGGTCGTTGCCCGCGTGGTGCAGCTCTGTGCGCTGTACCTGTGCAACGCCCCGACGGGCGGGCCGTTCGTGGCCGACTGGAACCGTTTTTTGTGGCACACGATGTTTGCCGATATCGGCATCATCATGGCGTCGGCATTCTGCTTGCAGGCGGTTTCGCTTGCTGTCAGGGGCCGCGGGCTGCGCATTGTAAAAATCGTTTCGGTCGTTCTTGCGGGCGTGTACCTTTTTGCCTGCGGTACCGATGACGAAATCATGCGCTGGATGAACCAGAGGCTCTCTTTCTCGTTCATCGGGACTTATATGGGTGCCGTATCCGGAATTTGTCCCTTTTTTAGTTGAAAATCCAGGTCTCCAACTGGTGTAAATCTAGGCTATTAGCGCTTCATTGTCAAGTAGTTTCATGCTCTTTTC
>NZ_FQYM01000009.1 GCF_900141705.1 Fibrobacter sp. UWP2 | reverse complement strand
TGCTTGGTGTTTTTTTGCTGAACCAAATTTACAAGTTGGAGACCACCTTTTTCTTTTTGGTTGCAGAAATTTCAACTAACTTTGGGGCATCTTCCTCCAGCGCCGACGAAGCCTCCACTCTCAGCTCGAGTTCCTCTTTAATCAACCCCCTCGACAGTTTCGACTTGGGCGACCTCGACACCAGCTCTATCAAAGATTTGCTCGACAGCATGGGCTTTGGCGAGCTGTTGGACCAGCCGGAGTGCACTGCCGCCAATGAAGGCGCAAAAGACACTGCGGAAATGTTTGGAGTGAAGGTCATTAGCGTTTGCAAAAATGGCGAATGGGAACCGGACTCCGCCGCAACGATGGAAGCTTCCGGTGTGCCCGAATGCACCCCTGCCAACGAAGGTGAAAAATATGAACAGACCATTATGGGCATGACAATATCTATGATCTGCCAAGATGGTGAATGGGTCGAAGACAACGCCTGCACCGAAAATGGCGCAACCAAGACCGAATCCATAATGGGATTTGAAATGACCTACAAATGCGAAGACGGCGAATGGGTCATGGACACGAGCAACATGGGCGGATTTGGCGACTTTGAAAACCTCGGCACCATCGGCGACGTCATCGGCACTGCCCCCACTCCGGCTGCTGAATAAGCCTAGCCTTATTTGAAAAATGAATCCCGCGGTTTTGCCGCGGGATTTTTTTCTTAAAGTTCACTGTAATGGACGAGCTTGCGGTTGTTGTTGAGCGCGATGCGGACAAGGTCCCGAACCTCGCCCGTCAGCCGGGGGAAGTCGACCGGGTGGAGCGCTATACGCGGGAGGCCCACAGGGAGCGACAAAACGAACTGCCCAAAGGAGAACGCCAGCTTTTCGGCAAAGCGCGGAATTCCCGCAAAACTCGATACCGCCGACGCGTAACGGCGGCCCTTGGCCGTCGTCAAAGAAAAGCGGTCTTCGTACAACATTTTTAGAGCGTGCACCTGGTGCGGCAAATACTTGTTGCTGTACCAGGTTGGAGGGATGAATGCGACCGGCGCGATGGCTCCGCCCTCGGCCTTGGCGTCGACACCCAAAAGTTCGTTCCAGGCGGCAAGCCCCGCCTGCAAAAGTCGAGTGGACTCGAATTCGCTCAAGCCGGCGAATTCCGCCTCGCCATGCGTGAGGTTCATGCCGATAAGCCCCATGTAGCTGCGGCCCTGGCTGAACTCAGCCTTGTGCTTGTAACCGTGCAGGGCGAGTTCAAAGCCCTCCGCACGGAGTTCCACCAAGGCTTCGCGAAAGCCAACCACCGCATCGGCGTCGGCGCCCTCGGTAGAGGGAATCACAAGCACGCTAAAGGGACGCCCCGTGAGTTCGGCAAGCGAATGCAGAACGGGAACGCACTTTTGGTAGTTCCAAACACTGAAGTCGTGAAAGCAGAGAAGGAATTTGCGAGCCATGCTATGAATATAGTTAATAGTTCTGAGTTCCATTATGAGTTACTAGTTCTGAGTTACTAGTTTCAAGTGTTGCCTTTGTCAAGATGCGTCTTGAATCCTGAACTTCTAGTAACTAGTAACTAGTAACTAACGACTAAATTACTATCTTTCCCACTATGTTCGAATCCATCATCCTCGGCCTGTTACAGGGCCTCGCCGAATTCCTCCCCATTTCCAGCTCCGGCCACCTCGTGATTGGCAAGTCCCTCCTCGGTATGAAGGAGGCGGGCATGTTCTTCGACATCATGCTCCACGCCGGGACGCTTCTCTCCATTTTCGTCGTATTTCGCCAAAAGATCGTGGACATTATCGTGGGTTGCCTCCGCCGCGACCCGGCGCAGCTCCGCGAAGCGGGCTATATCGTACTCGCGAGCATTCCGACAGCGCTCATTGGCCTCGGTTTCAAGGACGCCCTCGAAAGTTTGTTCGAAAACCCGCACGCCGTTTGCGTCGCGGAACTCTTTACCGGGCTCTTGCTGTTCACCAGCCAATGGGGCCCGACCGGCGCCAAGCATCCCGATGCCAAGGGCGTGGGCATGAACTGGTGGCGCGCCCTCCTCACCGGTACCGTGCAGGGCATCGCCTGCATCCCGGGCATCAGCCGTAGCGGCTCCACCATCAGCGCCATGATGTTCATGGGTGTGAACCGCAAGTACGCCGGCGAATTCAGCTTCCTCATGAGTATCCCCGCCGTGGGCGGCGCCGCCCTCCTCGACTTTATCAAGTGGTTCAAATGCCAGAATCCCGAGACTGTCGCCCGCTACGCCATCGAAAAGCCCGAAAAGGCGTTGGCTTGTGCCGACGCCAGCGGATTCACTCCGGAACTCCTCGTGGGAATGCTTGTGTCGTTCGTATTCGGCATCATCGCCCTCAAGTGGCTCATGAGCTTCCTCAAGAAGGGCCAGTTCCAACACTTCGCCTGGTACGTCTGGGCGGTGGGCATCCTCGGACTAATCTTTATCTAGGCGTTCTTGACGCAGCGAACCGAAAGCGCGTCGGAGCGGTAGACGCCCTCGATATCGGCAAACTCGTTCGTGATGCTCAAGCGGTATGCATTGGATTTACCGTACTCGTCCTTGCTCCAAAAACGGGCTCGGGCGCCAAAGTGGCAAAAACTGCCATTGCCAAAGCGGTAGCCCGCGGGCAGGGCAAAAAAGCCAAGAGAATCCTTGCCGGGATTATGCCAAAAGCATGCCGCGCGAAGTTCTTCGCCGTCGGAACCCGATGCCATGTGCTCCATGAGTGACTCCCATTCCTTGTTGCTCGGAATGTGCCAGCCTTCCGGTGCGAGGCCGCGATAGTTCTCGTCCTTCATCTTCTCGTACATGGCCATGTCATTGGCAGGCGACTTCGTGGCGTATTCCGCAGGGATGTCCATCGCCGTCGTCCATGTGTAGAGGCGACCGTACTTTTGCACATTGGCTTCTTCGCCACCGGGGGCGAAACTTCCCTCCGCCTTAAAACGCAGGCTCTCGGCCATCCAGATTTTATCGCCGATTTTTACCGTACGGTAGGTCTCGCCGTCGCGCTCGTCGGTCAAGGTCCCATACTGGAACTTGGCCGCGTTTTTACGCATGCAGTCGTCATAGGGCACCTTGTTCTTCGAGGATTCCCGTTTCGACGCCCGGCTGACCACGACCCCAAGGCGATACGCCGCAACAGCGACCACCACAACAACAAAAACAATGAAAACAATAAAGGATATATGCATATAAATTCCCCCTGTTTAGGTTCTACAGAATAAATGTACACTTATTCGTGAAAAAAAAGCAAAAAAAACGGCATTTGCAGACTTTGGCACGGTAATTGCTTTATTAGGTGCAGAAAACAGAATACGCATACATTTCGTTTCATTTTGAAACATCGTATCGCTTGCCTGCTTGAAAATAAAACATAAGGACGTAAAATGGCAACAGAGAAGATGGAATTCCAGACCGAAGTTCGCGACATGCTGAACTTGATGATCAACTCCCTTTACAGCAACAAGGAAATCTTCCTCCGCGAACTCGTTTCTAACGCGGCGGACGCACTTGACAAGCGCCGATTCCTCTCGCTTTCGAACGCCGACTTGCTTCCGCAGGGCACGCAGCTCCGCATCGACATCTCGGTGAACAAGGAAGGCAAGCGCATCGTTGTCGAAGACAACGGTATCGGCATGAACAAGGAAGACTTGATCAACTGCCTGGGCACCATCGCCCGTAGCGGTACCAAGAACTTCATCAAGAATTTGAAGGAAGGCGACAAGGGCAGCGTCGATTTGATTGGCCAGTTCGGCGTGGGTTTCTACTCCGTGTTCATGGTCGCGAAGAAGGTCGAAGTGTTGACCTTGAAGGCCGGCGAGAAGCAGGGTTACCTGTGGGCCTCCGAAGGCACGGGCGAATTCGAGATTTCTGAAGCCCCGCGCGACAAGGTGGGCACCAAGATTACCTTGTACCTGAAGGACGACGAGGACGCCGAAGACTTTGCCAGCGAATGGAAGATTAAGGACATCGTGCAGAAGTACAGCGGCTTCGTGAGCTACGGCATCTACTTCCACCCCGAAGCAACGAAGAACGACAAGGGCGAAATCGAAGAAAAGCCCGAAGAACGCTTGAACGAAAAGCAGGCCCTTTGGCGCCAGAGCGAAAAGGAAGTCACCGAAGAACAGTACAAGGACTTCTACAACGTCATCAGCCACGAAGCCGACGAACCGGCCGCCTGGAGCCACAGCCACGCCGAAGGTTCCCAGGAATTCTGGAGCCTCGTGTACATTCCGTCGAAGGCCCCGTTCAACATCTGGCACAACGACGCTTTGCATGGCCTGAAGCTCTACGTGAAGAAAGTCTTTATCATGGACGACTGCAAGGACTTGCTGCCGCCTTGGCTCCGCTTTGTGCGCGGTGTGGTGGACAGCGAAGACTTGCCGCTGAACGTGTCCCGTGAAATCTTGCAGAACAACAAGATTATCACCAACATTCGTAAGCACGTGATCAAGAAGGTGCTCGACACCTTGCAGAACATGGCCGACAAGGATGCCGCCAAGTACAACGCCTGGTGGCGCGAACTCGGCATGGTCCTTAAGGAAGGCTTCTACATGAACTGGGAACATCTTGACGAACTCAAGAAGTTGCTCCGCTTCGAAAGCACCAAGACCGAAGGCGACGCTCTCGTGGGCCTTGACGAATACGTGAAGCGCATGCCCGAAGGCCAGAAGGAAATCTACTACCTCATTGGCGACAAGAACGCCGTGAAGTCTAACCCGATGCTCGAAGCCTTCAAGGCCAAGGGCTACGAAGTGTTGCTCATGAGCGACGGCATCGACGAGTTCATGATGTCGAGCCTCACCGAATTCGGCGACAAGAAGTTCCATGACATCGCCCGCGGCGACGTGGACTTCGAAAAGACCGAAGACGAAAAGAAGGCCGAAGAAGCCAACAAGGGAATCTTCAAGGGCCTCTGCGAAAACCTGCAGAAGGTCTTGGACGAAGACATCAAGGAAGTCCGCGTGTCCAGCCGCCTGAAGGACAGCCCCTGCTGCCTTGTAACCAGCGAAGACGCCATGAGCGCCCAGATGGAACGCATGATGAAGGCGATGGGCCAGAAGAACTTGCCGAAATCCAAGCGCATCCTCGAAATCAACCCGACGCACCCGATTTGCGAAATGCTCAAGAAGAAGGCCGAAGCGAAGGAAGATCTGGGCGATTGGCCGAAGGCCCTCTACGGCCAGGCTCTGCTTGCCGAAGGCTCTCCGCTCCCGAACCCCGCTGAGTATGTGGCTGCAATTACGAAGCTCTTGACCGCTTCCGTCAAATAGCCGTTTCTGTGTCATTCTGAGCGGAGGCGTGTAACGCCGGAGTCGAAGAATCTATACACTTGCGAAAAAGACCGCGATTCACTCGCGGCCTTTTTCGTTGACACCGGACCCATTTTTTGTTAAATTTGAATTTGCGAATGAATTGCAAATTAGAATACAAGACGAAAACGCGACAAGTCATCATGGACTTCATGGTCAAGAATCCCGACCGGATTTTCAAGGCTTCCGATATTGCCCAGGACCTGCCCTCCGTTTCGCTGAGTACCATCTACCGCAACCTCTCCCGTCTCGAAAAAGCGGGCATCGTACAGATTGTCGGCGCCGAAGAAAACAAGGAACTCCAGTACCGCTACACGGGCCCGAGCAAGTGCCAGGAGAAAATGCACCTCGTGTGCAAGGAATGCGGCAAATTTTTCCACCTGGAAGGCCCCGCACTCAAGATGCTGCAGCTTTCTGTGCAACGTAGCGGATTCGAGCTGGACCAGCAGCAGTCGGTTCTGCTCGGGCGCTGTGCCGGATGCTCACGGAGGCGCATACGTCATGATTAAGGCTCTACTGCAGTCTATCATTTTTGACAAGGATCTTTCATGAAAAAGTTTTCATTCTATGCGACATTGTTTTTTTTGATGACCTTTATGCTGACCGCATGTGAAACGGAATCCGGGAAAAAAGATTCCACACCGAAAAAGATTTCCGTCGTCGCGACCATCTACCCGCAGTACGACTGGCTAAAGAACGTGATCGGCGAGCGAGCCGACGCGGTTGACCTGACGCTACTCATCAAGAACGGCACCGATTTGCACAGTTACAAACCGTCGGCACAGGACATCGCGACCATCGCCAAGGCCGACCTTGTCGTTTACGTGGGAGGCGAATCCGACGAATGGGTTGAGAAGGCTCTTGAGGCTACCCCGAAGGAAGGGCGCATCGCGCTGAACCTGATGAAGGCTCTCGGCGACCGCGTGAAGGAAGAAGAAGTCGTGGAAGGCATGCAAGTCGACCCTTCGGCAAGCTCAGGGACCGAGGAACAAGTGCATGACAAGGTCACCGAGCCTGCCGAGGCGACCTCCGAGCATCATCACCACGAAGAGGTCGAGAACGACGAGCACATCTGGCTTTCGTTGAAGAACGCCTGGATTTTGGTGAACGCGCTCGCCCAATCGCTTTCGAAGGTGGATTCCGCAAATTCGTCTATTTACACAGCGAACGCTGTCATCTACAACGCAAAACTCTGGGCACTGGACAGTGAATTTACCACGGCCATTTCGGGCGCTTCGCAAAAGACAGTCCTGTTCGGCGACCGATTCCCGTTTCGTTATCTGGTGGACGATTATGGTATTAAGTATTATGCCGCGTTTGTTGGCTGTTCCGCCGAAAGCGAGGCGAGCTTTGAGACGGTTACGTTCCTTGCAGGAAGGATGGATTCTCTACAACTGCCCACGATATTCACGATTGACGGGAGCGACGGAAAAATCGCCCGAGCCATTCTCGAAGCAAGCAAGCAGTCCAAGGGCGCCGAAATCCTGACGCTCAATTCGATGCAGTCGGTGACGGACGAACAGATAAAGGCCGGCGTCGATTACCTCTCCATCATGCGCGACAATCTGGAAGTATTGAAAAAGGCTTTAAAATAATATGAACGATTTAATCCCTCTGATAAAATGCCGCCAGCTGACGCTCGGCTACGGAAGCAAGGACCTGGTCCGCGACTTGGATTACGACGTGAATGTCGGGGACTACCTCTGCATCATCGGACGCAACGGTTCCGGCAAGACAACGTTCCTCCGTGGAATCGCAGGCTTGCTCAAGCCCAAGTCCGGAGACATCGAACTCTGCGACGGCCTGAAGCGCAGTGAAATCGGTTACCTGCCGCAGATGACGCTGGTCCAGAGGGATTTTCCCGCATCGGTGGAAGAAATCGTTCTTTCCGCATTCCAGGGCAAGTTCCGCCTGCTCCCGTTCTATGGACGGGCCCAGCGGGAGCGCGCCATGGAATGCATGGCGCTCACCCGCACCGAAAGCTTGCGCAAGTCGTGCTTCCGCGAGCTTTCGGGAGGCCAAAAGCAGCGCGTGCTTTTGGCCCGGGCCCTCTGCGCTGCCGAACGCCTACTGCTTCTCGACGAGCCCGTTACCGGCCTCGATCCCGAATCGACGGATACCATGTACCGCGTCATCAAGGATTTGCACAAGAACGGAATGACCGTCGTGATGGTCACTCACGACGTGGACTCCGCCCTGGACGATGCCACCCGCGTGATGAACTTCGACCAGATTTCTGTGAAGGGGAAATAAGATGCCAGAAATTATTGAAAAACTTTCGTTCTACCTGGATTTCCCCTTCGTGCGCTACGCGGTTATCGTAGGCGTCCTCGTTTCGCTCTGCTCGTCGCTTTTGGGCGTGACTCTTGTGCTCAAGCGCTATTCCTATATCGGTGACGGCCTTTCGCACGTGGCCTTTGGCGCACTCGCCATTGCGGCCGTGCTCAAGGTGACGAACAATATGCTTCTCATCTTGCCGGTGACAACTGCCGTGGCGGTGCTCCTGCTCTGCACGGGCAAGCATGCGCGTATCAAGGGAGATGCTGCAGTCGCCATGGTTTCGGTGGGCGCGCTTGCTATCGGTTATCTGTTGATGAATATCTTCTCGACCTCTGCGAATATTTCCGGTGACGTGTGCACGACGCTTTTCGGTTCCACGTCCATCCTCACGCTCCGTGTGGAAGAGGTTATCCTCTGCGTGGTACTCTCGTGCATCGTGCTGTTTGTCTTCGTATTGTTCTATCACAAGATTTTTGCTATCACCTTCGATGAAAACTTTGCGCGGGCCACGGGCGTCAACACAACGATTTTCAATCTGCTGATTGCTGTCATCGTTGCTGTCATCATCGTGCTTGCCATGAACCTTGTGGGCGCCCTCCTGGTGTCGGCCCTCGTAGTTTTCCCGGCACTTTCGGCCATGCGCGTATTCAAGAGCTTTTTCTCGGTGACGGTCGCTGCGGCCACCCTATCCGTGATTTGCTCACTCATCGGCATCGTGATTGCCATTCTCGCAGGGACCCCCGTTGGTTCTACCATCGTGGCGGCGGATATCGTAGTTTTCGGCCTATTCTACCTGATAGGTGTTGCACGAAACGACGGTAACTAATTTGTCCAAATATTCGACGAATTCCCGGACGAAGGAACTTCTATCACCATCACCGGCGAGTTCGACCTTATCAAAGAAGAAGACGAAGGCTCCTACCCCATCATTCGCAACGCGAAGATGTCTATCGAGTAATTATTGACTAAAAAACTGGATAAGCGTTATCCAGAACGTTGGATAATCAAGCAAGACAAGGCGCGAGCCTCCGTAGCGTACTAAAGCGTACGTAAGGAGGCGAGCAACGCAGTATTGCGCCGATTAGCGAACGTTCTTACCCGTGGTACAAATTACCGGACTGGTAATTCGGTTCCGTGGTCAAATTCACACCCAGCCTGCGGAACACGCCCACATCCACCTGCGAGAGGATAACGCTGGAATGCACTTCGCAGTGGCGCAGTTCCGGCAACTTCTCGAGAGCGATTTTCGCGTTGTAGTCCGTGAGGGCACACACAGAGAGCGCCACGAGCGCCTCGTCCATGTGCAAACGCGGGTTCTTGTGCCCAAGTTGCTTGGTCTTGAGGTTCTGAATCGGCTCAATAACCATCGGCGAAAGCAGGCGCACTTCGTCGGGAATGTGCGCCAGGTGCTTCAGCGCATCCAACAGCATAGCTGAAGACGCCCCCAGCAGGGACGACGTCTTCGCCGAGATGATGGCGCCATCATTCAGCTGGATAGCAATCGCCGGGCCATCGGTCAATTCGGCTTTTTCCACGGCAGCCGCAATCACGGGGCGGTCGGCAGTGCTGATCTGCGCCTGCTCCATGATCAGTTCCTGCTTGTAAATCTGGTCCTTGTCCGCATTGCCCTTGCGCACGTCACAGAGCGTGTTGTAGTAACGGCGGATAATTTCTTGCTTGGCGGCTTCGCACACGGCGGCATCGTCGACAATGCAGTTGCCCGCCATGTTCACGCCCATATCCGTGGGGCTCTTGTACGGGGACTCGCCCAGAATGCGGGTAAACAAGGCGTTCAGTACCGGGAAAATTTCCACGTCGCGATTGTAGTTGATGGTGGTTTTCCCGTAGGCTTCCAGGTGGAAGGGATCGATCATGTTCACGTCGTTCAGGTCAGCGGTGGCGGCCTCGTAGGCCAGGTTCACCGGGTGCTTCAGCGGGATATTCCAGATGGGGAACGTCTCGAACTTGGCATAGCCAGCCTTTACGCCGCGCTTGTTCTCGTGATAAATCTGGGAGAGGCACACGGCCATCTTTCCACTCCCGGGGCCGGGAGCCGTCACCACCACCAATTCGCGGGTGGTCTCCACAAATTCGTTCTTGCCGTAGCCGTCATCACTCACCACCAGCGGTATGTTGCTGGGGTAACCGGCGATAGGATAATGACGGTAAACCTTCAGGCCCAAATCTTCTAGCTTCTTCTGGTAGACGATGGCGCTGGGCTGCTCTTGCCAGCGGGTCAACACCACGGAGCTCACATACAGGCCGTAACCGCGGAAGGCGTCAATCAGGCGGAGCACGTCCTGGTCGTAGGTAATGCCCAGGTCGCCGCGGACCTTGTTCTTCTCGATATCGCCTGCGTTAATGGCGATAATGACTTCGGCCTTGTCCTTGAGTTTTTCGAGCATGCGGATTTTACTGTCGGGCTCAAAACCGGGGAGCACGCGGCTTGCGTGGTAGTCATCGAACAGCTTGCCGCCAAATTCCAGATAAAGTTTTCCGCCAAACTTTGCAATTCTCTCCTGAATCTTTTCGGACTGCGTCCTCAGGTACGCGTCGTTGTCAAAACCGATTTTGAACATAATCCTATTTTCTTCCTCTATATCAAAATTATCGGGGTAAAAGTAGAAAAATCAGTCCAATTTTTTTAAAAGTTCGTTCAAACGGCTAGTCATTTGAGACGCGCCGACAAGGCAAAGATGATCGTTGTTTTCGGCCATCGCATCGTCGTAATCGTGCGCCCCCATTTTATTTTCGTCCATCAAAATAAAATTGGGGAACCTATCCGATATCGCCTTTATCTTCTTTATCAAACCAGGAGCCTCGCTTCTCCGGATTCCATACCGTCCAAAGGATCCCGTACTTGCATAGCCAGGGCTCATGGGGAAAATAATGCCCACGACAACGATATTCCTATTGGCAGCAGTCTCCACCATCCTTTCGAGCCGTTGCAGGTTGTTCTCGAACAGCATCCCGTCATCCTTCACCCAGTTGGAATCCCTATCCACCGTGGCGGTCGCCCACCCGCCGCATTCCATGTTGTTGGCGTTTACGCCGCGTGTCGGGATGAAGTTGTTGTAGTAGTAGTCCATGCCAGGCGAAACCGAAGTCAAATACGGCAAATCCTTGGGGACGCCGTCCTTCCAAAACGAGTGGTTTTCATCGTAAACGTACCCCGGGTATTGACGGTATTCAGAATAAAAGAAGTTGTCGTCATTGTTGTTTTCCTTTTTCCACCACATGTCAATATCCAAAGAGAGAACCAGGTACTTTATGTTTTTCACATGTGGGATGACATAGTTCTGTAACAGATAATCCGAAACAAACATGGAGTTGGGAACGTTGGACAAATTAATCGTGAATAGGTTCTCGTCCATTTCCAACGGGTTCAACCCGTTCATGGAGCGGGAAGACCCCAATATGACGACCTTGGCCTCGTCCTTGTAGTTCCACAGCAAATCCAGCTTGTAACGCAATATAATGGCCGCCTGGCCTCCACCATCGCCAAAGTACACACCGGCGCTGTCCACATTCACCGACCCCGCATCTATGCGCTTGGACACGTCCATGGTCCAAAAGCTCGGATGCCACAATTCGTCGCCCTCCACAAGGTCCGTAATGGAACTATCGGCAATGTCTACCAGAACTATTTTACCATGCACCCCGTTGGCGTTGGCGAGCGTCGCCACAACGAGCCCTCCCTCTCCTTGGTAGCCACTCACCGGGGACATGTCCCCCACCAGCCACTCCGTGTGATCAAAGCTGTAGCCGGTCGGGGCAGGGACCGCCCGAACCAGTTTCCCAGTGCTGTCTACCACAAGGAGCGCTTCGTGAACACCATAGTCATTTCCAACAAACGAACGCCCCGTAGCGCCGCCAAAGTCAAGGAACACAGTCCTGTTCGAGGAGTCCCGGGAAAGGGAAACATTGCAGGCTTGTTCCCCGTTATACCAAAGGGTATCGCTGTTGCCCACACGGGCACGGAGGAGCCGCGCGCCCGTCACAGCCAACTGGTTATCGCTGCTGATTCCACCATGGAAGGCGCCGTCGTAAAGTTTCGTGGGAGTCCCAAACTTGCCGTTTTCAAATGTCACTTGCCAGGTGGAGGCAGACTTGAAAGAGGCCATGTCCTTGTTGTTGCCAGCATCCGTCACATAGACAATCGCCGTGTCACCAGTTTCGGTGATTCGCCAACGCGGGATCGCCGCGCTTTCCACATCCAACTTCACTAACCCGCTTCCATCCGCCTTCAGATTGCGGACATAAAGTGCCGATTTCCCGGACACGCCCTCCAGCTTTGTGCAAAACGCCACGCGGTTCCCGTCGGGAGATATTTCCGGGTGGTAGACCTCCATAGTGTCCGCGACCTCCACAACAGAGGGCAAGCCGCTCGCATAGTCAATAAAGGCGAGATTCCCCGTGAGGTCGTTACGGAACGCCAGCTTGGTATGGAAGGAACCCGTCATGGACTTCACCTGCGCCGAAGTTGCCAATGTCACAAAACGACTGCCAGACGCCGCACCGTTAGAGGACATCCATACAGCATTGGGGATGCTGCCATATGCTATTCGAAAGCCAACGTATTCTGCCATGGTCGACGACGTCACCGTATAAACATCGCCGCGACTGTACAACTTCATTGTCGAGGGATCGTTGCGGAAGCTCCCGCCCTTCACCACACGCTCCTCGCGGGCACCGCCATCGGGAGCGCCCACGTAGTTTGTCACCGTCGTGTCGCGGAATTGCCCTTGCCAGTCGTTGACCCACTCCATCGCGTTTCCCGCCATATCGCAAAAAACGGTGTACTTGTCAATGGATTCTGCCGTTTTTTCGCCAACATCTTGTGCGGAACATACCTTGTGCAAATGGTGGCCCGAGTTAGTCGAGTTCCACCCATTTGCAGGATTCCAGCCTATGCTCGCGGCCAAAACCCACTCCGCCTCGGTCGGAAGTCGAAAACCATCCACCTCCGGGTGGAACACAAGCCCTTCGAGGTTGACACAGCGACCGGAACCTTCGTACGAGACTTTTGAATAGGTATACACCGTATCCTTGCCTTCGGACTTGCTCTTGGCATTGGCAAACAGCACGGCATCAAAATACGTAACGCCGGTCACGGGATACTCGCTGTTTTCGCAAGCTTCGTGACTCCCCATGAGTGCGGCAAATTCCCCACAAGTCACCTCGTGTATGCCCATGGAAAACGAGTAATCCAAACGCACCGCCATTTCAGGGGTTTCCCGAGAGGGGACATTCACACCATTTACACCCAGCAGTACCGTTTTCCCCGAGGCTTCGAGGACAAGCATTCCCTCATAACTTTCATCTACAGAGACAATAGCGCCGAGGGGCTTATCCGAATTGGAACAGGCGAACAGAAACCATGTCAGGGCCGCCATCAAAATAAGCTTACTCATCTTCAACATACGTCCCTAAAAATAAAAAAGAGACCCGTCAACGACGGGCCTCTTTTTTAATTGTGTTATTTTTTCGAACCTCGAAAATCCACGAAAGTTGGATAATCAGAGATTAGACAACTTTCGTCATGCCGGACATGCGTTCGCGCAGCCAAGCACCGACTTCTTCCACCGGATGCTGACGGATGTTCTTGTTCACCTTGATGAGCTCTTCGTTATCCACAGCGGTGGTCTTGCCTTCGCCGTAGATAGCGCCGATGTCGTCCTTCTTCACTTCGTTCTTCATGAAGTCGGCGAGCAGAGGCACGCACTTGTTGGCGAACAGGTAGCAGCCGTATTCGGCGGTGTCGCTGATCACGCGGTTCATTTCGTACAACTTCTTACGAGCGATGAGGTTCGCGATAAGCGGAGTCTCGTGGAGGGATTCGTAGTAGGCGCTCATCGGCTTGATGCCCACGGAGCACATGGTTTCGAAAGCGAGTTCCACACCGGCCTTGATCATGGCGGTCATGAGAACGCCGCGGTCGAAGTATTCCTGTTCGGTGATGACCTTGTCGGTAGCTTCGACCTTTTCGAATTCGAGCTCGCCCGTTTCGCCACGCCACTTGAGCAAATCCTTGTCGCCGGCTTCCCAGTCGACCATCATGGTGCTGGAGAACTTGCCAGAGATGATGTTGTCCTGGTGTTCGCAGTAGAGCGGCTTCATGATCTTCTTCATCTTTTCGGCGAGTTCCGTGGCGCGGATTTTGGCCGGGTTGGAGAGACGGTCCATCATGTTGGTGATGCCGCCGTGCTTCAGGGCTTCGGAAATGGTTTCCCAGCCGTACTGGAGCAGCTTGACCGCGTAAGCCGGTTCAACGCCGAAATCCTTCACCATCTTGTCGTAGCAGAGGATCGTGCCGGTCTGGAGCATACCGCAAAGGATGGTCTGTTCGCCCATGAGGTCGGACTTCACTTCGGCAACGAAAGAGCTTTCGAGAACGCCCGGACGGTCGGCATGGAGGCCAGCGGCGTAAGCCTTGGCGTAGTCCCAACCCTTACCTTCGGGGTCGTTTTCCGGGTGCACGGCGATAAGGCAGGGCATACCGAAACCGCGAACGTATTCGCTACGGACTTCGGAACCCGGGCCCTTCGGGGCGACCATGATCACGGTGATGTCCTTACGGATTTCCTGGCCTTCTTCAACGATGTTGAAGCCGTGGCTGTAAGAGAGGGCGGCGCCCTTCTTCATGAGCTTCATGATGGCCGGGATCACGTTGTGGTGCTGCTTGTCCGGTGTGAGGTTGCAAACGAGGTCTGCATCCGGAATCATTTCTTCGTAGGTACCGACCTTGAAGCCGTTTTCAGTAGCGTTCTTCCAGGACTGGCGCTTCTGTTCGATAGCTTCCTTGCGGAGCGTGTAAGAGACGTCGAGGCCGCTATCGCGCAGGTCAAGACCCTGATGGAGACCCTGGGCACCGCAACCGACGAACACGATCTTCTTACCCTTGAGGGCTTCAACACCACGGCTGAATTCAGAATGTTCCATGAAACGGCAGTGGCCAATTTCTTCGAGTTGGCGACGCATAGGGATAGAATTGAAATAATTCATTTTTTGAACCTCTGTTAATTAGAATGTTTCCGGGGGAAATATAGTTAAAAATACACCAAAGGGGGACGAATCCCCCTGATTGCAGCCGCGGCACGCCGCGTCTTCCATACACCCTCACGCCTAGGGGCTCCGCCCCTAAAACCCCGAATTACGTCATTGCGAACCCCAAGCAGGGGTGAAGCAATCCATTCGCCCTGCTAGGGGACTCCTACGGAGGCCCTCGCTACTCGGCTCACCTATACGGAAATGCTAGCATTTCCGTGCAGGATTCGCCTCACTATTAGTCCTTGAGACAACGAACTGAAAACCCGTAGATCTTATAGCCGTCGTGCAGGTACGCACCCTCGCTGTCGTAGCCCAAGTACATGTAGTACGCGCCGGAGCTATCGTCCTCAGTGGCACTCCAGAAGTCCGCGTTGTAGCCATCGTTGTAGAAGTAGCCATGGCGGTTCCTGTTGCCGGCGGGCAACGCCGAGAACGAGTAGGCATCCGTGCCATTGCCACTACTATACCATCCGGATGTGGACTTGAGCACCTTGCCTGCGGTTAATTGACCGCCGACTGCCGTGAACAGGGCATTCCATTCCGTTGTATCAGGCAGGTGCCAGCCCTCGGGGCAGACGCCACGAACGGGATAAGTCGGAGAACAAGTCTGATCATAACCACAACCCTTACCGTTCGTGCTCCAAGTGCCCGCACTGTCCATGGCAGCAGCCCACGTGTAAAGGCGACCGTATTTTTCGCAATATTCGGCAGAATCATTGTAGCAGAAACTGTTATCCATTTCGTAGTTGAGGTTCTCCGCCATCCACCATTGGTCGCCGATTTTTACAGTCTTGTAGGTTTGACCATCGCGGTCATCAAGTACAGTCCCATATTCACAGTTGTCTTCAGTTTCTGTTTTGCAAGGAGTTGCCAAAAATTCAGAATTCGACGAAGACTCCATCTTGTCCGCAGAGCTACTACTTGTCTCGGACAATTCCTCCGAACAACTAGACTCCGCATTGCCGCTGCTAGAGATTGCTTCGTCGTTACACTCCTCGCAGCGTGAATCGCTAGAATCGGTCAATTTTTTTGTTGAAGACGAACTTCCCTGCTCTTCGGCACTACTCAAAGTCGTAGGTTCATTGTTCTCTGCCGATGCCGACGACGAATCATCACACGCCGCCAAAAACGCCACCATGCAAAGCGCCACAAAAATCTTTTTCATAAAAATCCTTCGCCCAACGGCTACATTTATCCAGTGGAAATATAATTATTCCCTAATCCACTACGCCACGGTTTTCAGCAGCTCCCTGCCGATACGGCGCAGTTCCTCGTCAATGAGTTTTTTCCTTGCCGCAGAAGGTTTCTTCGTTCCGTTTACGTATGCGGCGAACAGGGGCTGAGGGATCCCCAATCGGCGGGCAAACGCCGATGCGTTCAGTTCGGGGAACAGCCAGAATACGCGGCCAATGGGATTTGTCTTTTTTGGCGAAAAGAATCCCGAAAGTTCCAGGCCCTCGTCCAGATCGTCAAACCACACACCATCGCAATCAACGCGACAGTTCTCCAACTGTTTTCGCGTTGCCTTCCGCAGCGGTTCGTAATCGCGAATGAGTTCCCGCCCGATTCGGCCGTCTTTCAGTTCAACACAAACAGCGTCTTTCTCGACCCAAAGCCTTTTTACATCTTTTTCCGAAATCTCGTTCATAAAGAGATTCCACCCCTTTCAAATATCTTCGGCACAATTAATATAGGTTATTATTTAATAACCGTCAATAATTTTTATTTTAGGATCCACTTGTCCAGAAAGGCCATTTGTTCGGCAGTGTGAAACCAGTGCTCGCCGCCATCCATTATGGTCAAGGGGGCACCGTTTTTCAGTACTTTATCTTGAAGTAATCCAGCAGGGCCTTATAGTTGTCCTGCGCCGTAAGGCAAGTGTCCTGCATGAATTCGTTCACACGACCCCACTTCTGGATTCCTCGGTAATAGAACAGCCGCAGTTCCTCGCTAATGATGAACGGGACAATCCTGTTTTGCAGGCATTGCCAGAGCATAAGCAGTCGACCAACGCGGCCATTGCCATCCTGGAACGGGTGAATCCGTTCGAACTTCACATGGAAATCGATCACGTCATCCAAAGAAATCGTGCCTTTCGAATTGATGTCCGAAATCAATTTTGCCATGTGCTTGTGCACGGCCTTGGGCTCCACGGTCTTTTCCTCGCCCACTTCGTTGGGTAATTTCTTGTAATCCCCCACCACAAACCAGTCTTTCTGGCTATCCGAAGTATTCGCTTTCAGAATCCGATGGAGTTGCTTGATGTGCGCCTCAGTCACCTTGTCCGTCGCATGGTCAATGACATAGTCAATACAGCGGAAATGGTTGACAGTTTCCATGATGTCGTCGATGCGCGTGTTCTCGGAGGTCGCCCCCAGCGTATTCGTCTCGAAAATGAACCGAGTCTGTTCCTTGGTCAAGCGGCTCCCTTCGATATGGTTCGAATTGTAGGTCAAGTCTATCTGCGTGCGATGATAAATGCCCCCCTTAAGGCGGCCCTGCTTTTCCTGGCGCAGGCGTTCCAGCAGAGGCGACAGTTTCGCCTTCCCCTTCTTGGGTAGGGCTGTATCGGCAGGAATATTCCAAGTCTTGCCGGTAAGGAAAGCCCCCTCAATCTTGCCCGTAGCACAATAGTTACGGGCCGTACGCTCGCTAACTCCGTACTTCTCCGCAAAGCGGGTGACGGAAATATAAATTGCATCTATCGGCAAATTTTGGTCTTTCATACACCAAAACATACATAAAATTTGCCGATATCGGCAAATTTTATGTTAAAAACGAGTAAAAAGTACCATCTAGCCTTCGAATTTCCAGCCACAGTCGTTGTGATAAATCATCTGGCGGGTCATGCCGCCGTCGATGCAGATGTTTTCGCCGGTAATAAAGCCGGCCTTGTCGCTCGCGAGGTAAAGCACCATGTTCGCGATGTCGAGCGGGTTGCCGACGCGGCCCGCAAAACTCACGGCAAGCGCGTGCGCCCCGCCCGTCACCACGACCACTTTATTTTCAAACGATTTCATGAGAGAAAATATACACTAAAACGCACAGAAGTCTGCGACCCTGCTTGACGCACATGCCGCATTATCCTATTCTTTTCGCTGATGCTCCAGTTTTTCGATGTCACAAGAGATGCCCCCTGGTTTCCGCAGGTCAAGGCGCTGTACGAATCGGCGTTCCCGGCGAACGAACGCATCCCGATAAAGCATTTGCTTGACGACAAAATCGAGCGGGAATTCTGGGCATTTTTCGACAAGAAGGATGGTGCGAACGCAGCGACACCCAAGTTCTGCGGGTTCTCGAACTCCATCACGCACGGCAACATCACGAACATCGTCTATTTCGCCGTCGTTCCAGAGCTGCGCAGCCGTGGGTACGGCTCGAAAATTCTGCAAGCCATCCGCAGGCAACACCCCGACACGCGCATCGTCGTCGATATCGAAGTCGAAGAAGATTCCAAGGACGCCGAAGAACTCGAACGCAGGAACCGCCGCCGCGAATTTTACACCCGCAACGGCTTTGACTCCTCCCCCGTCGATTACGTCTGGCAAGGCGAGCACTACCGCCTACTTTCCGCCGGCGGCACTGTCAACGAAAAAGAATTCCGCGACTTCTGGAAAGAAATCCTGAAGAACGTCCCCGGAGCGAAATACCCGTAAAAACTTATAGGGGCTCTTTTTGAGCTGAGAAAAAAAATCCAAAACTAACGCCCGCCCCTGTTGCCTATCTAGCAACAAAAGACTATATTTAATACCAAATTCAGTCCGATTTAAACAAGAAAGGCTCATCATGAACCCGATAAAGAACATCAAGCCGATTTCATACATCAAGGCGAATGCCGCACAGGTTTTGGATCACGTATGCGAGTCACACACGCCTTACGTGGTCACGCAGAACGGGGAGGCTCGCGGAGTCATCTTGGACATTGAAACATTCCAGACCATGCAAGACGGGCTCAAGCTCTTCAAGTTGTTCGCGCAGAGCGAAACCGAAATCGCCAAAGGCGAAGTCGTTCCGCAAAAAGACCTGTTCGATTCTCTGGAGCGTGAACTGAATGCCAAGTAAAAAAATTCAGGTCATCTGGTCGAAATCGGCCGCATTCGACCTAAAATCCATAGTCACGTTCATCGCAAAAGACAGCCCCCAAAATGCCCGAGATGTCTTGGCAAGAATCAAACGTGAATGTAAAATGCTAGAGTCGTTCCCGAACCTGGGTAAAGTCCCTGCCGAACTCGAAGCCCTGCAAATAGGGGGCTATCGGGAATTATCCATTTCACCCTGGCGGGTATTCTACAAGAAGCTCCTCAATCAGGTTTTCGTTGTCGCCGTCGTAGATTCCAGACGCGATCTAGAAGATGCGCTATGGAACAGGCTAATGCGCTAGGGGCTCTTTATGTTATTATCTTTTCAAGGCCCCTGATGAAGAGCGTCCTGAAAATATTCCTGTTTGCCCTGGTGTTCGCGGGGTTTGCCTTTGCCGAAGCGCAAGACAGCGACGAGCCTTCGGTTTCCAAGTTCCGTGAACGGTTCTCGCTGCGTTTTTTGTGCGATTACAATTTCGTGGCTATCTGGAATTCCGCCTACAACAACTCGATGCTCAATTCGAACCGCCCGATCGATGTGGGCATCGGCGTCGGCTACGACAGCCTGTTTACCACATTCGGAATTTCGTGGGACGTGTCCGCCGATTTCAAATACAGCCTTCCTTTTACCACTTCAAAAGAAAAATCGGACACCCAAGCTTTCGAGACGGGGCTCGACTTTTTCCCGGGGAACTGGTGGCTTACGGCAAAGCTCCGCTTTTACAGCGGCTTTACCACGGAAGTCGAACGCGACGGCGAAAAAGAGCAACAATTCATTGACCTCTGGTTTGCGGACATGTATTTTTCGATGCTCTGGATGGCGACTGCGAAAGAAATTTTTGCACCCAGGAGCGCCTACTTTTTGGACAGGCGTCAAAAGAAATCTGCCGGGAGTTTGATTATTGGCGGGCGCCTGCAGCGAAACATTGCCGAAGACAACGACGGGGTTCTCGGCTACGAAAACGACAAGCGCGACATCACCTCCATCTGGGGTGACGTCGGGTACACCTACACCTTCGTTTTCAGCAACGGGTATTTCTGGAATCTCTGGGGCGTTGTAGGCATCGCGTACGGCCGCGAACGCATTGACGACGGCAACCTGCTATTGCCCGAATCGGACATAAAGACCGCTTTTGGCTACATCGGGGAAAAATGGGCATGGAACATCGTTCTTAAAAGCGGATATTCCGCCATCGCGTTTGGCGAACACCTGGAACAAAAATACGTGGCAGCCTTCGAAATCCTTGTGGTGCGCAGATTCTAGCCGGCAAAAGTTTTCCAACCTCGATTTACTATTTTTTTGCATACTCTCATAACTTCAGGACAATTCTATGCGTTTCTATGTGCCCACGGACATCTACGTTGAAAAGAACTGCGTGAAGAACCACGCACAGCAGGCACGCGAATTCGGCGCCGATTCATAGCCATTTTTACAGTTTATCTTTTATTCCAAATTTACCTGGTAACCGTCCCTGGCGACCGCCGCCAAGGCGAGCAGGATTATTTTCTTGGCATGTTCACGCGCACGGGACTTCAATTCTTCGTTATTTTCTTCTTCGTACTTTTTCTGTTCGGCGACAAAGAACTGCTTGAAGTCCTCGAACTTGATGTCGTTGAACCAGCCCTGTTTTTCCCATAGGACCTGGATACTCTCGAAATCGATACTGTGGCTCAGGATCTTCGGTTCGGGCAGCGAAACGGAAATCGTCTTCGTGACGGGTTCGACAAGGACCTTGACTTCCTTCAGGTCGTAGCCCAGCTTGACATCGCCCTGATATATCAGCATGAATTCCTTGATAGACTTGTTGATGCGCCAATCGGGCATGTATTCCAGGAGTTTCTTGGCATCCTGGTAATTCGCATTCTTGCGGTAGTGGTGATGGAGTGTCGCCAGTTCGGAAATTTCCCTAATCTGGTTTTCTACAAACGCGCTCGTAATTTGCGGCCCATCGGGTTCGGCAGGTTCCAGCTTTTTCATGACATAGACGGTCATAGCCACCGTCACGCACAAGAGAACGACGAGAGCCGCGATTCTCAACGTCCATTTCATTGCCAACCTCCTTTGGGTTTCCGCCACCTTGATAGTACAACCTCATAAAATAAAGTATATTATTTCATACACTTTGTACAGAGGTTTTTTATGAGCGAAAGCAACGTGAACGATGTCGAAAAGACCTGGCTGAAAAGAATTCGCGCCTTTATCGGAATCCTAGGAATGATTCTCCCCTGGCTATCCCTACTCGGAGCCGCTCTCGTAGCCAAAACGAGCAGTTTTCCGGACGAATTCTGGCAGAACCTGTCCATCTCGGCGACCTACTACATAACGCCACCGCTGGTCGGCGTCCTCACGACAGCAGCTATTATTCTGATGTGCTACAAGGGTTACGACTGGCGCGACAACCTCGTCACGACCCTTTCCGGCATATTCGGGGCAATGATCGTCCTTTTCCCGTGCAAATGCGCCATATCGGGAGACCTAGTCGGTTTTTTCCAGCTACCCGTAAACGTTTCGCATATAATCCATTGCGTCTCCGCGGTGATGTTCTTTGTCCTCCTATCGGTCAACAGCATGTTCCTGTTCACGCTCGGCAAGAGCGACACCAAGAACAAGAAGATCAAGAACATTATTTTTAGGGTTTGTGCGGTAGGTATGCTTTGCGCACTGATTCTAGTCCTTCCGTGTTTTGAATGCATCTCCGCACACACCTTTATTGGCGAAGCTGTCGCACTCACGTTCTTTGCCGTGAGCTGGCTCGTTAAAAGTGAAATATTCGGATTCCTATCCGATGACGGCAAATAAATTTTATTTTTTTCCGTGGCCAAACCACGGAACTACACGTCCAATACATGGCGACGCCACTTGCCTCCCCGCCAGCGCAGGTAAAAGAATACCGGGGCCGTCCCGTAGATGGCGACCACGGCAATCCATGCGTACCGGGCCGAAGCCCCCAAAACATAGGCGGTTATGTAGAGCGTGATAGGCACGCACCAGTTCATGATGGCTCCGGCGAACATCACCCAAACCGTATCGCCCGCCCCGCGAAGTGCTCCGGCATAAATCACAAGCAAGACTTCCACAATAATGTATATAACGGCGATGCGGAGCATAAAGATGGTCGTAGGGCGAGCCGACGCGAATATCGCCATAGCCTCAGCGGTCGCCGCCCCCACGTCGGGTTTAAAGACATCGGTCAAGACTCCCGGCAAAAGCAGGAACAGCACGGCAATTATGGCAGAATATATCCAGCCCACCTTGAGCCCAGAGAAGGTGCTGCGATTGGCTGCCGCCGCATTTTTCGCCCCGACGTAGCGCCCCACAAGGCTCGTAGAGGCGATCTCCAGGCCCATCAGCGGCACGTACGCCACCATGTCCCAGTTGAACATCACCGAGGCGGCGGTCGCCGAAACGGGGCCCATCCCGTGGAACAGCAGAATGAGCAACTGGAACGCCGACATATTGAGGAACATCTCGACGCCCGACGGAAGTCCCTTTTGCAGGAGCTCCTTGGTAAGTGCGGCATTAAATGCGAATGCATGGCGCGAGGCAAACCGGCTGTTGCAAGAATGCCCAAAGAACTTGGCAAAAAGAATCACCGTCGAAACCAGGTTTCCGATGAGAGTCCCAAAGGCCGCCCCCGCCACGCCAAGCGCCGGGATCGGGCCGCAGCCGTAAATGAGCACGTAGTTGCATACGATGTTCACAATCATGCCCACAAACGCCGCCTTCATCACAATCTTGGTTTCGCCGATGCCGCTAAAAAAGTACGGCGCCGTATTGCGCACCAGGTTGATGACACCACCGAACATCAATATGTCGAAATAGGTCTTTTGGTACTCCAGCTGATCGGCAGACAAATGCTCCGCGGCAAAAATCCAATGACCCACAGGAATCGTCAGGTACAAAAGCGGCACGCACACCAGCGACAGGTAGAGCGCTTGCATAAAGACCTTCGCGCAATCCCGCTCCTTCTTTGCCCCCAGGCGCTGCGCCACCATCGCGGTCGTATAACTGATGGCACCTGTGAAAAACGTGAGGAGCACTAGGTTCATGGCTCCCGCCCCCAGGCTCGCGTTCATCTCGGCAGGCCCGAGCTTCGAGAGGAACAGGCGGTCGATAAACGTCATGAAGGTATCGAAAGACATCGACAGAAGCATCGGGAGCGCCACAACGAGCACATCCTTCACGTCGCCGTTTTTCTTGAATTTTGACGGCCTGTAGAACTTATCGAGTATCGCGTCGACCATATTGGGCGACAAATATAGAAAAAAAGACTAAAAAATCAACGTTTGAGTTTTTTGAGGTTTTCGAGGCGGTTCAGCGCATCGTTTAGTGTTTCATCTTTTTTCGCGAAATGGAGACGCACCAGATGATTTATCGGTTCGCGGAAAAAGCTGGAGCCAGGCACCGCGGCAACGCCCACCTTTTGCGCCATGTCGATGCAAAACTGTTCATCCCCATCATAGCCGAATTCGGAGATGTCGATTAGGACAAAGTAAGCGCCTTGCGGTTCAGTAAAGCGAAGTCCCAGGTTCCGCAAGCCGTCCGTAAACAACTGCTTCATGTGCGTGTAGTGCGCCTGAAGGTCCGCGTAGTACGAATCGTCAAAGCGGAGCGCCGTCACGGCGGCTTCCATGAGCGGGGCGGCGGCGCCGACCGTCAGAAAGTCGTGGACTTTCTTGACGCGGTCCATCACGGGGGTCGCGGCAAGCACGTATCCGAGACGCCACCCGGTAATTGAATAAGTCTTGCTCAGGCTGCTGCACTCGATGGTGCGTTCGAACATTCCCGGGAGCGTCGAGATATACGTGTGACGGTGAGGCGCGTAGATGATATGCTCGTACACTTCGTCCGTAATCACGTACAGGTCGTACTTCATCGCCAGGGAGGCAATCACCGAGAGTTCCTCGCGGGTAAAGACCTTCCCGCTCGGATTCGCGGGGTTGCACAGCACGAGAGCCTTCACGCCCGGCTGCTTCATGGCACTTTCCAAAACGTCGGCATCGAAGCTCAAGTCCACCGGGGATAGCGGCACGTAAACGGGAGTCGCACCGCAGAGGATCGTGTCGGCGGAGTAGTTCTCGTAGAACGGCGAGAACAGCACGACCTTGTCGCCAGGGTTGCAGACGGACATCATGGAGGCCATCATCGCCTCGGTACTACCGCAGGTGATGACGATTTCTTTTTGCGGGTCGTATCGCAGACCGCTAAAATGGAACTGCTTGTCGCTCAGCGCCTCGCGGAAATTCTGCGCACCGAACGTAATCGCATACTGGTGCGGACCCACGGGGGCGATTTCTGCCAGCCGCCTCGTCAGCGACTCCGGAGGGTCGAAATCCGGGAATCCCTGCGAAAGGTTTATCGCCCCGCAGGCGTTCGCTATGCGGGTCATTCTGCGGATAACGGAATCGGTAAAGGTCTCGGTACGCTGGCTTAACGGCTTCATGGCTGGCAAATTTAGCATTTATCTTTCTTTTTTTCTATATTACCGCTCACTATGTTTTCACAGCTGACCGACTCTCTAGAATCTACCCTCAAGAACCTGCGCGGGCAGGGCAAGCTCACCGAAGAAAACGTCGCCGAATCGCTGCGCGAAGTACGCCGAGCCTTCCTCGAAGCCGACGTGAACTTCAACGTCACCCGCGACTTCGTGAAGGCCGTCAAGGAAAAGGCCCTGGGCTCCGAAGTCCTGAACTCAGTGACCCCCGGTCAGCAGATCGTGAAGATCATCCACGACGAACTCGTGGCCGTCATGGGCGGAGAGACCAAGGAAATCAACCTCTCCGGCCCCGCTCCGGTCGGCATCATGATGGCGGGCCTCCAGGGTTCCGGCAAGACCACCTTCGCAGGTAAGATTGCCCTCTGGATGCGCAGCAAAAAGAAGCGCAAGCCGCTCCTGGTGGCAGCAGACGTCTACCGCCCCGCCGCCATCAAGCAGTTGCAGGTGCTGGGCAAGTCCATCGGCATCCCCGTGTACGACGAGGGCCAGGGCGACCCGGTGGAAATCATCAAGCACGGCTACCAGTACGCGAAGGATAACGGCTTCGATCTCGTAATTTACGATACCGCGGGCCGCCTGCAGATTGACGAAGAGCTCATGCAGGAACTCGAGAAGGCGAAGGAAGCCGTCCACCCCGACGAAATCCTGTTCGTCGCCGACGCGATGATCGGCCAAGAAGCGGTGAACGTCGCCGAGACCTTCTGGCAGCGGCTCAACTTCACGGGCGTGTGCCTCTCGAAGATGGACGGTGACACCCGCGGCGGTGCGGCGCTCTCCATCAAGAAGATGACGGGCGTGCCTATATGCTTTATCGGTGTGGGCGAAAAGCTCCCCGACATTGACCTGTTCCACCCCGACCGCATGGCCAGCCGCATTCTCGGCATGGGCGACGTGGTGAGCCTCGTGGAAAAGGCGCAGCAGGTCATTGACGAGAAGGACGCAAAGGACCTCAAGAAGAAGATCCTCAACAACACCTTCGACCTGAACGACTTTTTGAACCAGCTACGCACCATCAAGAAACTCGGCCGCATCAAAGATATATTGAGCCTGATTCCGGGGCTCAACAAACTCCCGCTTGACCAGATCGACGAAAAGCAGCTGGTGTACGTGGAGGCGGTGCTCAGTTCCATGACACCCAAGGAACGCAAGAACCCCTCGATTATCAACGGCAGCCGCAAGAACCGCATCGCCAAGGGCTCGGGTACCGAGATCGGCCGCGTGAACGCCGTACTCAAGCAGTACGACGACATGAAGGAAATGTTCAAGAAGGTGGGAGCCTTCGCCAAGAAACAGAACAACGGCGGCCAAATTGGCAGCAACTATACCCCGCCGAAAGTTAAGAAGAAAAGAAAGTAAAGACAATCCACGTCATTCAAGCCAAGAACATGTGGTTGGCGCGGATTATTTTCGCGGGCGCCTTCGGTGTTTGCCGGAGAAATTATTACAAAATACGGTATTTTTACATTTTGAGAAATATTTTTTTGCGCAGCACGCCCTTTTTCGCTATAAAAACGATAGATTGTAGCCAACGATATTTTCAAAATATGTAAAAGGAACAACCTTAAAGGAGTAAAATGGCTACAATCGACATGTCCGCAAATGCCCTCGTCACGGCACTCAAGAAACCCCGTGACAAATTCACCAAGGAAGACATCAAAAAGTTCATTCGTGACAACGACATCCGTCACGTGAATTTCATGTATGCAGGTGGCGACGGACGCCTCAAGACCCTCAACTTCGTGGTGAACGACGCCGACTACCTGGACGAAATCCTCAGCTGCGGCGAACGCGTGGACGGTTCCTCGCTGTTCAGCTACATCGAAGCCTCCTCCTCCGACCTGTACGTAGTGCCCCGCTTCTCCACGGCATTCATGGACCCGTTTGCCACCCTCCCCACCCTCTGCCTGCTCTGCAGTTTCTTCAACAAGGATGGGCAGCCGCTGGAATCTTCCCCGGAATACACGCTCCACAAGGCATGCGAGGCCTTCAAGAAGGAAACCGGCATGGAATTCCAGGCCATGGGCGAACTCGAATACTACGTGATTGCCGATGACCCGCAAACATTCCCCGCCGTTGACCAGAAGGGCTACCATGAAAGCGCCCCGTTCGCGAAGTTCAACGAGTTCCGCCAGAAGTGCATGCTCTACATCGCTCAAGCGGGTGGCCAGATCAAGTACGGCCATAGCGAAGTGGGCAACTTCACGCAAGACGGCAAGCTCTACGAACAGAACGAAATCGAGTTCCTCCCCTGCCCGGCAGAAGACGCGGCCAACCAGCTCACCATCGCCAAGTGGATGATCCGTAACCTCGGCGCACAGCTCGGCCTCGACGTGACGTTCGCCCCGAAGATTACCGTTGGCAAGGCCGGCTCGGGCCTGCACATCCACATGCGCATCATGAAGGACGGCAACAACCAGATGCTCAAGAACGGCGTCATCAGCGAAACCGCCCGCCGCGCCATCGCCGGCATGATGAAGCTCGCCCCGTCCATCACCGCGTTCGGCAACCAGAACCCGACATCTTACCTGCGCCTGGTGCCCCACCAGGAAGCCCCGACCAACGTGTGCTGGGGTGACCGCAACCGCTCCGTGCTCGTGCGCGTACCGCTCGGCTGGGCTTCGAAGACCGACCTCTGCAAGATTGCGAACCCGAACGAAAAGGGCTCGAGCTACGACACGCACCAGAAGCAGACCGTGGAAATGCGTTCCCCGGATGCATCCGCCAACGTGTACCTGCTCATGGCCGGCCTCTGCGTCGCTTGCCGCTACGGCCTCTCCCTCAAGGACGGTCTCAAGATTGCCGACCAGACCTACGTGAACGTGAACATCCACAAGAAGGAAAACGCAAAGCTGTTGAGCAAGCTCGATACTCTCCCCGACAGTTGCTGGGCATCGGCCGACTGCCTTGCCAAGCAGAGAAAGGTCTACGAGGAATTCGGCGTATTCAGCCCCGCCATGATCGACGGCATCATGGCCCAGCTCAAGGCCTTCAAGGACAAGACGCTCCGCGCCCAGGTCACGAAGTCCAAGACCGCCATGCAGAAGCTCGTGAAGACGTACTTCTACTGCGGCTAAAGCCCTATATAATATAACCTGCCCCATTCAGGCAAAGCGGCATTCCGGCACCCCCGGAATGCCTTTTTTTTGCCAAATTCGCCACTTTCAGACGTTTTTCGCAGTTTTTAGAAGTTAATTTATATGTAAAGGACGGAAAAATTTACAATTCCGTCCTTTACAGACAAATAAGTTATTGCTATATTGCCCCCCAATTAAACAACAACCCCCAATTCCGGGGGTACCCCAAAAGAGGTTAAAATGGCAACTGTTATCCGTCTCGCTCGCTTTGGCAAGCGTCACAACCCCATCTACCGCGCCGTGGTCATCGACAGCCGTAAGGCCCGCGACGACAGCTTTATCGAACAGGTCGGTTTCTACAACCCGAACCTCAAGAAGGCCGAAATCCGCTTTGACCAGGAAAAGGTCATGAAGTGGCTCATGACTGGCGCCCAGCCGTCCGACACCGTCCGCAACCTCCTCAAGAAGGTTGGCATCATGGACCTGTTCCACGAAGTCAAGGCCGGTCGCTCCATCGAAGGCAAGACCGCCACTCCGCGCGCCGACAAGGAAAAGAAGGCCAAGCTCGGTCCTAAGGCCAAGGCCAAGATCGAAGCCGAAAAGGCTGCCAAGGAAGCCGCCGCTGCTGAAGCTGCCGCTGCCGCCGAAGCCCCGGCCGAAGCTGCTGCCGAAGCCCCGGCCGCCGAAGCCTAATTCGACTTTATGTCAAAGGTCCCGCGCATTTCTGCACGGGACTTTTTTTGACCCTGTCTCAAACGGCAAGCCAAGAGCCTGTATGAACGTGATGGATCCTCGGCCTTTGGCCAAGGATGACATTTCACACTCCACATTTCACATTCCACATCCCACACCTCACATGCCTGAATCCGAAGCCTACATCACCGTCTGCCAACTCATGCGCACGCATGGTGTCAAAGGCTACATAAAGGCAATGCCCCTGACTCACGACTTGAACCGCCATGCGAGCCTCAAGAACGTGCTGCTCAAAAAGACGAACGGCGAAGAAGTGGAACTGGAGTTAGAAGACTCCAAGCTGGCGAACACCCTCTGGCTCCTCAAGTTCAAGGGTTACGACACTCCCGAATCCCTCGTCCACTTTGTGAACGGAGACATCATGATTCCCGAGTCCGAGAGGTTGCCCGCCCCCGAGGGCGAATACTACCTGGACGACCTCGAAGGGTTCCGCGTCCACACCGAAGACGGTCGAGACGTGGGTAAGGTTCTCGAAGTGCAGGAACTCCCGACCGTGAACGCCTTCCACATCCAGTTCGACGCCGAGTTCCAAGGCGAATTCAGCACCAAGTCCATCCTCGCCCCGTGGATAGGCGACTGCGTCAAGCAGATTGACGAGGAAGGCAGGTTCATATTGTGCGACGCCGACTACCTGCGCGCCCTCTGCCCCGAGGTCCGCGAATGAGAATCGACTGCGTCACCATTTTCCCCGAGATGTTCGCCCCCATGAAGGCGTCCATCATGGGACGTGCCCAGGCAAAGGGGATCATGGAGTTCAACACCGTCTACCTGCGCGACTTCGCCATCAACGACTACGGCCAGGTGGACGACGTCCCCTACGGCGGCGAACCGGGCATGGTACTCCGGCCCGAACCGCTCGCCAAGGCAATCCGCAGCACGGGCATCAAGGAAGACGGCGGCAAGGTCATCTACCTCACCGCCGACGGCGTCCCCTTCACCCACAAGATTGCCGAGGAACTCTCAAAGGAAAGCCACCTGGTGCTTGTTTGCGGGCACTACAAGGGAATCGACGACCGCATCCGCCAGACCGAGGTCGACATGGAGATTTCCATAGGCGATTTCGTGGTCAGCGGGGGCGAACTGCCGGCGATGGTCGTGACCGATGCCGTGGTCCGGCTCATTGACGGCGCCCTCGGGCACAAGGAAAGCGGCGAAACCGACTCCTTTGCGCAGGGCGTACTGGGATGGCCGGTCTACACCCGCCCCGAGGAATTCGAGGGCAAAAAGGTCCCGGAAGTGCTCCTTTCGGGCCACCACAAGAACATTTCGGAGTGGCGACGCCAAGAATCGCTAAAAAGAACGCGAGAAAGGCGCCCAGACATCTTTGAAAAACTGCAATTAAATACTAAATTTGGCGACAAATAAATAAGAGGTACACATTATGTCCCTGAACATCGAAGCAATCCATAACGAAAACGTGAAGACCAACGTTCCGGAATTCCGCGCTGGCGACACCGTTACCGTTAACGTCAAGGTCATTGAAGGCACCAAGGAACGTATTCAGCCGTTCAAGGGTGTCGTGATTCAGCAGAAGAACTCCGGCATTTCCAAGACTCTTACCGTCCGTAAGATGTCTGGCTCCGTCGCCGTCGAACGTATCTTCCCGGTCAACAGCCCGCGTATCGACTCCATCGTGCTCGACAAGGGTGGCAAGGTCCGTCAGTCCCGCATTTACTACATGCGCGAACTCCGCGGTAAGGCTGCCCGTATCGAAGAACGCGAAGCCTAATTCAAGGCGACGAGGGTTATTTCCCGATGATTACGGGGGATTCCCACCAAAAAGTTATCCCGCCCACGCGGTCTCACGTGAAGGCGGGTTTTGTTGTATTCTCTCCTGACTCCAAAAAGCGGAACATCGTCATTTTGGACAAGGGAGAACTCGCCGCCGTCGAGCGGCTGGGCGGAATCAAGAACACGATTTTCAAAATGCACCCCGGCGACCTGGTCGGGGTGGCCGCCCTTTTGGAACGCGAGCCCTTCAAGTACACAATCGAAGCCACAGAGGACTCCACCATCACGGTCGTGACCGAAGAATGCATGGAGTCCGAACTCAAGACGCTCCCCGTGTGGCTCCTCGCCGTCATCAAGTCGCTTTCGTCCAAAACACGCAAGTTCAAAGAAGCCCTGTACAAGCCCCGCTGCGAGAACACCCTCAAAAGCCTCGCCGAATACTGCAGCCATCTGAACGAAAAAAAGCCCTACTCCATAGGCGAACTGGTCCGCGAGTTCCACTGGCTGACCAAGATTCCCGAACCCGCCATTCTCGAGGACCTCAAGGCACTCGGGCGGCGCAAGTTCATTGTGGTGCACGGTACCGGCGGCAAAACTGAAGTGCAAATAAGCAACGCGCTCCTGCTCCGCCTCTTTGCCGATTACCAAAAGGCGCAAGACCAAAATGTGGCCTGGCCGCCGTTCCAGCTGAGCCTTCTGCAAAAAAAACTCCTGGTCAAGATTTCGACAATCGACCACACGCAAAAGAAGGACGCCCCTGGCTGGATTGCCTTTTTCGAAGGTGAAGGCCTCAAGATTGACGTTGGCGAATGGATCAAGATATTGCACTTGGGCTGGTTCGCCCCCCAGAACGACAACCTGTTTACCCCGAGTACAGACAAAGTAAAATACTTCTTGGCGGCGCTCCGCTTTGAGACCAACATCAAGGGGGTGCTCTAATGCATATTGCCGCAGGCGAATACCTCTGCCTCGAAGGCGACAAGGCGAGCACCCTTTACATTGTAAAGTCGGGCATGTTGGTCGGGTCTTCCAAGGCAAGCGAGAGCGGCGCCCTCCAGAACTTTGGGCCGGGTAGCATCATCGGCGAATTCAGCCTGCTCGAGAGCGCCCCCAGCGAGCTCACGCTCCGCGCCGCCGAAAACAGCGAAGTTCTCGCCATAGAGCAATCGACGCTGCAGGCGACGCTCGATAAAAAGCCAAGCTGGCTCCGTTCCATTCTCTCGTTCCTCACGAGCCGTAACCACATTGCCCAAGAGAACAAAAAGAAGGGGGACCTAATCCAGGCGCTGCCCTCCCTGCTCTATGTGTTTGCCGCCCACCTCGGCGAAACGGGCGCCGACAGCATCCCGCTCCCGCTGCTTTACGAACGCGTACAATCCATCAACAGCACCAGCAACGAGGACACCGACAAGCTTTTGCAATCCCTCGAGGAACTAGGGCTCCTCAAGGTCCAGGAACTGGCGTCCCAAAAAGTTGTCCGCGCCGAGAGCCTGCAGATTATCCCGCTACTGTACGAAACGCTCCGCTACCGCGCCCTATACCAAAAAATCTCCCCGAACATCCTTTCGATTACCGACCAAATGGTCCTCAGCACATTCGTGACGCTCGCCCGCGAAAGCAAAACCCCGCTCCACAACGGGCTCTGCACCATCACTACCGCGAACCTCAAGGACGAAGCAAAAAAATCCATGCACGGATTCACGCTCACCACAAGGACGCTCGCCCCGCTGGTGCAGCGCGGCCTGTTGCAGCCGTCTAGCACGTTCGACATCCACGCCCCGCTCGAGAACATCGACTTTTTCTATGCCGACTTCGACAAAATTCTCGACCTGCTGGAACTCAACCGCATTTTCCCGCTCCTCGATAAAAAACTGGTGTAGCAATTTTCTATTTTATTGCTTGAAAATTCACAACCCTTATTCAAAAGGTTATTTATGCAGATCAAGACCCTCCTCGTTACCCTTGCCACCGCAGCCTCCGTTTTTGCCCAGGACGCCGCGCAGGCCGAACAGCCCAGCGCCCTCGCCAGCTTTATGCCGCTCATCCTCCTCTTTGTTGTGATGTGGCTCTTCTTTATTCGCCCCAAGAACAAAGAGATGAAGCAGATGGACGCCATGCGCAAGGCCCTCAAGAAGGGTGACCGCGTCATGACCACCGCAGGCATCGTGGGCGTCGTGACGAACCTCGAAGAAGGCACCAACAACGTCACCGTTCGTACCGCCTCCACCACGCTCATTGAATTCGACAAGTCCGCCATCCTCCGCGTGCTGAACGTCGAAGCCAAACCCGAAGAAAAGAAGTAATCGGTACAAGGTAGACCATGGCGATTCTCCCCATCCGTATTTACGGCGACCCGGTGCTCCGCAAAAAGTGCGAGCCCATCACCGAGATTACCCCCGAGCTCCGTCAGCTCGCGCAAGACATGCTCGAGACCATGTACGACGCTCCGGGCTGCGGTCTCGCCGCCCCGCAAATCGGCAAAAACATCCGCCTTGTGGTGATCGACACCGCAATCCCCGGCGAAGAGGATCCAAAGCCATACATCATGTTCAACCCGGAGTGGGAACCCGAAGAGGACGCCAAGCCCACCGACTACGACGAAGGCTGCCTGTCGCTTCCGGACATTTTCTGCAACGTGGTGCGCCCCGACAAGGTGTGCGTGCGATTCTTCGACATCAACGGCGAGCCGCAAGAAATCCATAACTGCGAAGGGCTCTTTGCCCGCTGCATCCAGCACGAAACGGACCACCTGAACGGGGACCTGTTTGTCGACAAGATTTCGACGGCGGACCGGACCCTGAACCAGTCCAAACTTCGCAAAATGGCCAAGGAAACGCAGGCCAAGCTGAAGAAGAAATAGCTCTTAGCCGGAGTCTTGGGTGTTTACGCTCCGGAGCATAGTTTCAATCGCAATGATTTCGTCAACGGCACTGTGCGCTGCCGACGATTTTGAGTTGCCCGACGAAATCGAGAGCGTCCAGCCCGTAGACACGATCCCGTCCTCCAGCAGCGCCCAAACCGAAGAACCCGCTGCCCCGGTGAACTTTGCGCCAATAGAAGCCTCGAGCGTCTCGGACGCCCCCAGCACAAGGCAAGGCTCCATCCAAGCGGCACGCCCAGCCGAAATCGTCGCAAAAAAAATACCGTCCGCCCTGAACCGCCCGGTACGCGTGGGAGTCTACACCGACGTCAAGGAACTCTTTGTGAAGCTTGACGGCAACGAAATCCACATTAGTGCAAGCGCCAGCAAGCTCAAGGTTTCAAAGGGCAAAGACAAGCCCAAAACCGAGAGCAGCTACCAGTTCAAGCAAAGCGGGCGTTGCACGAACATCGCCCCCGACAAAAAGACACTGAACACCTCCTGCTTCCCGGGCGACTTCAAGATTCTCGCCAAGGGCAACGTCCTCACCGCCATCAACATTGTCCCGGTAGAGCAATACCTGCGCGGCGTCATCCCCTACGAAATCGGCAAGCTCGACAGCAGCCGCTTTAGCGCCCTCGAGGCGCAGGCCATAGCCGCGCGCACCTACGCCTACAAGCACTTTGGCAGCCGCGAATCCGTGGGGTTCGACATTTATGCCGACACCAAGGACCAGGTCTACAAAGGACTCCACAGCGCAACCCCGCTCACCGACAAGGCAGTCAAAGAGACCGCGGGCATCGTGATGACCTACGGTGGCGAATTCATTATCGCCTACTACCACTCCACCTGCGGAGGCGAAACCGAGACTCTCGCCACCTGGGGCCGTGACGACCTCCCCTACCTGCAAAGCAAACCGGACCTCCGCCCCGATGGTACCCCCTGGTGCAACGAGTCCAGCTACACCAACTGGGAACGCAAATTCAGCGACAAAGAAACCGCGAGCCTGTTCAAGCAAAACGCCAAGGAAACCAAGGCCTCCATCACAAACTTTAACGAAGTCCAAAGCATCTCCATCTTGGATACGCTCAAGAGCGGTCGCATATTGACCCTCGAAGTCACTACAGACAAAGGAACGTACCAAGTCGTAGGCGACAAGGTCCGCTGGCTGTTCAAAAAGAACGGCAGCATCCTCCCCTCCAGTTTTTTCCGCATTGGCCACGACGAAGGCGGTTGGATCATTCGCGGCAAAGGCTTCGGTCACGGCGTCGGGCTCTGCCAAATGGGCGTGCGCGCCCGTGCCGCCGCAGGCCAGAACTTCGCCGAGATCCTCACGCACTACTACCCGGGAATCACGCTGGAGCGCTTTGAAAAATGAACGGCGCCACCCCCCAGCAAATCTACGTTTTGAGCCAGGGCTGTGCCGCGAACTTTGGTGACGGCGAAAAAATCGCGAGGGCTTTGCAGGCGCAACACCCCAATGCCGAGATCCTCTTTGAAATACCGGACAGGGCTATGGAGGCTCCTTCCGGTTTACGCCCCCTGTCTAAAACGACCTTTTACTTGAACGTGTGTACGGTCAAGGGGAACGCGGGCGCCATCAAACTCTTACGTTCCGTCCACGAAAGTTTTCCACAGGCCGCCGTCTACATCACGGGCTGCGCCCCCAAGGACTTTGTAGCCGAGGCGACCCGCGTTTGGAGCGGCATCCAGTTCACAAGCCTGCACGAAATTGAATTGCGGCAACCTGCAAAAGTGCTCTCCACGGGACCGCGACCCGCGCGCGTGCTGCGCGAATCGCCGTACGTGGGCATCGTGAACATCGAGGAAGGCTGCCTGGATGCCTGCGCCTTTTGCAGCACGCACCTTGTCAAAGGCAAGCTCAAAAGTTTTGAAGCTGGCGCCATCGTGGAGCAGGTTCAAAAGCTCGTTGGCGACGGTTGCCTCGAAATCCAGCTCAGCGGGCAGGACTGCGCCTGCTACGGATTCGACTTCGGCACCAACCTCGCCGAGCTCGTGCAAAACATTTTGGTGCACGTCCCAGGCAATTACAAACTGCGGCTCGGCATGGGGAACCCGCGGCACGTTTTGGGCTACCAAGAAGCGCTCCTTGACTGCTTTACCGACGAACGGGTGTACCAGTTCATCCACCTGCCCGTGCAAAGCGGGAGCGACCGCGTTCTAAAACTCATGAACCGGAGGCACAGCGTTGCCGACTACCGGCAACTGGCGGAATCCTTTGCCAAGCGGTTCCCGCTGTTCACGCTCAGCACCGACCTCATTGTGGGCCACCCCGGCGAGACCCCCGAGGACTTCGAAGAAACTTTGCAATTGCTCAAAGAAACGCGCCCGACCGTCTGCAACATCACCCGCTTTGTCGCGCGTCCGGGAACACCCGCCGCAAAACTCGACGGGCAAATCCCCGATGCGCTCAAGCACGAGCGTTCTGCACGGCTGTTCGAAGCCTTCCAGCAAATTGCCCTCGAAAACAATCGAAAGTGGGTCGGTAGCCAGTGTACCGTAGTCACCGAAAAGTGCGGCCACCGGCCTGGCACCACCATCGCCCGGAACACCGCCTACCGTCCCGTTGCCCTCGCGGGCGAATTCCCCGCGGGTCAAAGGCTGCAAGTCCGCATTGAGGGCGCCGAGCCCTTCGCGCTCACCGCCTCTGCACTCTAATAAAAAAAGGGCCGCTTGCGCAGCCCTTTTTTAAATTCTTCAATTCTAGGATTACTTTGCCTTGGCGCGACGGTAACCGCGGCGATAAGTCTCGGTCGAACGCATGAACGGCATGTTCATGATGGTCGGAGAGGTGCCTTTAGCCATGTAGCAGTACTCGTACTTTTCCATCACGACAGTGACCTGGTAAATGTACGGACCAGTTGCCAACTGGCGGCCATCCTGGGAAACAGGGTACACCTTGATGTTGGCAAGCATGGCGCCCGTACCACCATAAAGCGGGTGAGCATCATCGCAACCAGCAACCTTAACACCCGTTCCCAAAGCCTTTGAGAAGTCTTCGTCGGTCACAGACTTGTTGAACTGGTTCACGAAATTGCCCAAATGGTCGAACACGCGGATATTCACGCGGAACGGCTGAGACGTAGCAAAGGAGAAGCTCGTGCAGCTTTCGCTGCTGGCGCTGCCCTTCTTGCCGGCACCGTCGTTGTAGCACAATGTAGTCCCCGAGCCAGCGTTCAAACCAGCCACATTGCTTGCTGTCACAGGAACTTCACCAGCCTTCGTCTTGACCGACGTCGGCAAGCCACCGTTCTGACCGGACTTCATCATTTCATCGGCATTGTCCACAGCCCAGGTCAACGGGTTCTGACCAGGAACTGCCGGAATCGAGACCAGGACCAAGTCAGCAGTCTGGTCTTCCTTAAGGCCGTCACTGCCAGCAGCATTCGTCAACTTTTCAGACTGTTCTGAGAAATCGGGACGGGAAATGCCCGGACCATCGGGAATAAGTTCCACAACGGCAACAGCCGTATACTCAATGCTAGCCCAGTCTTCGAGCGGGTCGAAGCCTTCCACAGCTTTACCGGTCGAAGAAGTGACGTTGTAAGTCATCTTGCTACTCCAAGCCATCAACTGATTCCAGACTTCAGTCGGAATGGCGCCGTCATCGTTGGACTCATCCAGGCCTTCGGTGGTACCAGCCACGTTAAAGGCAATCAAGTCACCGCCCAACAAACCGCCATCCACTGGGGTGTAGGAGCCGTCGGCATTCATGGCGACCAGCTGGCCATCGAACTGGTAAAGAACACCATCGGCACCCTTGTCGACACCATCGCTAAAGGTCGAGGGAATATAGCCATAGACCACTTGAGTTTTTTTGCCCGTGTTGGGGTCAGTCACTTCGCGGACAATGACCATCGCAGGAGTTTGAGTAGCAGCAGAATTACGGAGCGCTTCAACAGTTGTAGGATTCAAGGTAGTGTTCAAGAATATGCTGTTCGTCACCTTACCGTCATCATCCACCTTCACCACGGCTTCGCCCACAGCCGGCTGGCCATAACGGGACTTGGCAAGCTCCGAAAGCGTCGAGTGAATCTTCATGTTAGAACCATCGGTCTGGCGGTCTGCGTAGAAGAAGTGCAAATGGTGCCAAGAGCCGTTCTTCCACTGGCCATCGGCGGGGTCACGGTCGCAGTTCTGGTTTTCACCCGTCTGGTCGGCAAGAGGCTGACCCGGCAGGCATCCGTGGGACCAAGACGAAAGGTAGTCCATGTCGGCCTTACCCGAAGCAGCCAAGTGCGTACCACCCAGGTCCACCACAAGGACGCCGTCCACAAAGATCCACATGTCGTCGTCACCGGTAAATTCAAAGACTTCCTTGCCGCCCTTGTTGTACTTGAACTTGGCATAGCCCATCATGGTGAAGTTGTAGTTGCGGAGATGGCGGGAACCAACAGTTCCGTTTGCACCCGCAGCAATAGAGGCTGCCATCGGGGTCTTAGGACCGCCATTGGCCTTCCAATCGGAGCACAGCTGAGCCGTGGAGGTACCCATGTAGTCTTTTTGAGAGCCCGCCCACAGGTACTGATACGGCGGGCAGAAAATGGAGAGGGACTGCGGACCGAACTGGCAGGGGGTGCTAAAGGCGCACTGGCCGCCGGTAAACTGGGCCACCCAGTTGTTGTTGGCATCGACGACATCGAGCGGGAAGTAACCACCGTTGTTCCAGTTGTAGTCGATTTCAAAGGTGTTCTTGGTGCCAGCGACCAACGGCAACTGGAGAACCGTGTTCATACGCGTATTGATGTTGGACTGCTGGAGGCTGTTGCCCGCGGCATCGTAGTCGGCGTACCACTGGTCAAAGTACTGGTTGTCGCACGCCATACGGGCACGGCTAATGACCGGCTCGTACATCATGTCGTCGCCAAGTTCGGGTTTAAAAGTCAAGTACTGGTTGACCATGCCCGGGGTCACGAGCACCGGCTTCGACCAGTCCTTGCTGCAAGAGGTCATTTCGTGTTCGTAGCCTCTCTGCTTTTTGCCCCCGCAGTCGAACTCACCATAAAAGGCCTTTTGGCCGGTCGCAGAAAGCTTGGTCTGCAGGTAAGTGGGCAACTGCGACGGGATACCCGGGTTCATGGCAATCGGGTAAGCGTCCGTACCAATGTAAATACCCAAAGCGGAGTTGTCGCGACCATTACCGGGGTCGGCGTTGGCGCAGCCCCATGCGGCGTCGGCACGCTTCTGCATCCAGGTTGTGTCGTCCCTATAGCCCGGCGACGTCCAAGAAGCGTTGAGGTTTACCGAAGCTTCTTCGTAAAAGTTTTCAAAGTCAGGGTGAATCACCTGGAAGTCGCGGACCACGATGTCCAGTTCGGCACACTGTTTTCCCTTGTCTTGCGGACTTGTACAATCCACAGTGGACTTAGCAAAAACATTCGTTACACCGAAAGCCAATCCGGCCATCAATAGAGTCTTTTCGATTTTCATATAATCCAATCTCCACCTATATTATATAGGATCCAAATATACCCCTTAAATATAAACCAAAATCGGCATTTTAAGTTCTTATTTTTTTGAAAAAACTATGTAAAAAGGGGTTTTGCGCGTTTTCCGTGACATAAAACATGAAGTTTTGGGTAAATTTGAACCATGAATTGGTCACTATTGTTCACTATCGCCATAGCCCTGATTCTTTTGAGGGTGTTTTGGCTCCACATCAAGGCAAACAGCGCCAAAACGGAATCGTTCCAAAGGCTCCCCGCCAAAGACAAAATGGCGGTACTCAAGGAGTGCCTGCTGAACAGCCCTGCGGAGCTGAACCTGCAAAATCTCAAGGAATTCTGCGACGGGCAGGGCCTCCCCTTTGACGCCGACGGGTACCGCCCGTTCATCAAAAAACAACTGGACCTGGCCAAGACGATGGCGAACTACGTGGAATGCGACGCCCTCTACGTGCAGGCTTGCGCCTACATTGACCAGCTAAAGCCCATGGAATTCGCCGAGGCCGAGACCGCCTTTAAAAACGGGGACCAACGGACCTACGTGGAGCGCTCCCTGGAGGGCATCTCGAGGCTCTACTCCGACAAGGCCATCGAAGAGGCGCTGACCGCGCTTACTCCCGCCTACCCCAAAGCAAACAAGCTTCTCGAAAGCTACCGCGAACTCGCCAAGGCATGCAACGAGAGCGGCGCCGAGGACGACGCCCTCGAAAAGCTCCGCAAGCAGCGCGACGCCTGGTTGGAAGACCTTCTCAGCATCGACCGATAACAGACAAACTAGCACGTCCGGTACGACCGCATACAAAAAAATCCCCGCCCGAAGGCAGGGACTAAATTGTTTATCGACGTAAAGACGCGAGCGGTCTCCCCGTGAGCCGTAATCGCCGATATTAATCGGCGATGGAGACGAGAGCGAGTGAGTATCCGAAGGTTCTACGCCAGAGACGTCGAACGAGCGGTATCCCCGTGAGCCGTAATCGCCGATATTAATCGGCGATGGAGACGAGAGCGAGTGAGTATCCGAAGGTTCTACGCCAGAGACGTCGAACGAGCGGTCTCATTAGAACCAGCGCCAGGTCAGACCAAAGAGCACCATGTTCTTGTACTGGGCATCCTCGTCCAAATCCTTGTCGTAGGCCATGTCGAAGCCAACCTGGAGCTCAATGAAGGGCATCAGCTGCACCGAGAGGAGGTTCTCCCACTTGCCGTCGATTTCGTCGGTACCTTCGAAATTCACAAACGCCCACAAGCGGCTGTGGAAGTTGACAACGTCAGAGAATGCGTACTTGACTTCGGTGATGGATTCCAAACCCGGTTCGTCCTTGAACTTTTCGAACTTCTCGGTATCCGGGTCGTCGGCAAAGCCGTAGCCATTAGAAATGGTCATACGGTTTGCAAAACCGATACGCTGGGAGAAGTTGTCGTTCGGGATGTAGGCGATACCGGCAACCTGCGTTTCGTAAGCCGGATCCATAAAGCTAGAAATAGCCGTCTTGACTTCGTCGCCGTTTTCGTCTTCGCTATAAGCGTAACCCTTCATTATCTGGGTTTCAAAGCGGTTGCCAATGTAGGGTTTGACCTGTTCGGTCATGTTGAAGTCGAGCATGGACTCCCAGAAGAGCTTGTCGGCGGACTTGCGGGTGCCAAAGCCCTCGGTCCACGTTTGACCGAGCTCGATGTCGACGAGGTTACGCCAGTTGGCGATTTTCCACTTGCCCTGAACGTCGGCATGGTAGGTCACGAGCCACATGGAGTTCGACGTACCGTCTTGCTGCCAGTTGTGGAAGTTGTAGTAGTTGTACTTGACAGCGGCAACCACGTCGGCAGTCCAGTTTTCGGGAAGAGCGCCCTCGAACATGCCTCCTTCTGCCATAGCAGGAGCGGCAAAAGCACAAGCGGCAGCACAAGCCATGAGAACTTTTTTGAGTTTCATATTATTCCTTTGTTATGGCCGTGGTCAACACCAGTAGGCCGAGTGTTAGTTAAAACCTAATATAATCATTTTTCCGGGCCAAGTGAAGTCCCCCTGGGCGGCTACACCTTCCATTCGCAGAAGTTTTTGAGCATGGCAAGACCCACTTCGCCACTTTTTTCTTGGTGGAACTGGCTTGCCACTAGGTTGCCATTGCCAATGAGCCCCGAAAAAGTCTGTGTGCCGTAGGTCGTCTCGGCAAAACTGTACTCCGCTGGGACCTGCGGGAAATACGAGTGCACATAATAGAAGTCGCAGCCACTGCGGATCCCCTTCATAATCGGGTGCTCGCGAGTGAAATTCACCTGATTCCAGCCCATGTGCGGGATCTTGAGGCCGGGCTCGTCCTTGAAGCGGACCGCCTTGCCAGGCAAAAGCCCGAGGGTTTTGACACCTCCATCCTCTTCGCTCTCTTCCAAAATGATCTGGCAACCAATGCAAATGCCAAGCACCGGGTTCCCCGCCTTGACCACCATCCTAATGGCTTCGCCGATGCCCGTGCGGGTAAGAGTCTCCATGGCCGATGCGGCGGCACCCACACCCGGGAATATCAGGCGAGTGGCCTTGGCAATCTCCTCGGCGTCGTCGCTCACCTTGGCGTCCACACCAATGTGCCTAAGCGCGTTCATCACCGAAGTCAAGTTGCCAGCTTTGTAATCCACGACCGTTATAGACATAGGAACCTCTACTTTACGGCGTAAAAGATAGCTTTTTTTATTGCACGCACCACGGGTAGTTCACTTTGAGTTGCGGTCTGATGGTATCGGCAACCGCCGGGTAGTCGAGCGAGGCGTCCATCTGCATCACGCCAACTACGTTATCGGCAATGCGGGCATTCAAGTTCGCCACCATGTCCCAAATCTTGGAGTGACCGGTGCCCTGACCGCCCTTGTCGTAGCCGGCGTCGGCAAGGATTGGCTTGCCCGTGACCGCATAAATCTCTTGCCAGGTAGCCTTGTTGCCCGCACGAATTTTCGCATTGTTCGCCGCGGTCCCGCCGCCCGAGGTGCTGGCGTAGTCCACAAGGCTCATGTCAAAGTTGGAGTACCAAGCGGACTGGCTCGTTTCGGGCCAGTCCGAAATCCAGGGCGAAATGTCGATGGCAATCTTGGCGGCAGGCAAGTACTGCTTGATCGTCCCCACGATCTGCGCAAAGTAAAGCCCCATCTCGGCATCGGGGATGCCACCGCCAATCTGCGCCTTGCCGGAGTCGGCAAGCGAGCGCTGCCTGGACCCCGTCTCGGAATACTGGTAAAAGTCCGGCTCAATAAGCCAAATCGTCTCGTAGGTATCGGGATTCTGGTCCAGGAAAACCGACAGTTGTTCCCTCATACCGGAGGCGTACGTCGCATAACGCGTCAAAATGGAATCAAAGAAGAACTCGCGGATGATGTTCGCCCCGTGGGTGCAAAGGCTGTTCGGGTGTTCCTCGTCAATCATGTCGCAGTCCACAAGACCATTGTCCTTGCCAAACTCCGCAATCACGTAGGCGTAAATCATGGGCGTTGCATGCACCTTCACGCACATCTCGACCATGCGCTTTTCAAACTCATTGTACCAGTCATTGTCGCCGAGCCACACTGCAATGTAGTCGAGGCCGTCATAGGTTTCCTCTTCTTCGTGGGCGGCCTGCCAGGCGGCCCCCATGTTGAACTGGCACGGGTTAAAGCCCGGCGTGTGCGGGAGCACCTCTTTGCGGGCAAAAAAGCCGTTTTCGCACTCAAAATAAGATTTGCCCGCCACTTCCCAAATAAACTGGCCTTCCACATCACAAGGTTGCAGCACCTGCTGCGGGTCGTCCACATCGACCGGGGTCGTCGCCGTATCGGCGGCGGCTGGGGTTCCTGTTTGCGCGGTTTCGTTAGAACTTGTCGCGGAGCTATCTTCCCCGCAACCCAAAAGCAAATTCACCCCAGCAAATAAGGCAATCGCACAAAGACGGCTTTTCATAAGTCTCCTTTTGTTAGCCATGCACATCCAAACACTGGGGCAAAGATAGTTATTCTGGATTCAAAGCCGAGTGACGGCGCTTGTAGTCAGCCAGCTTTTGGTCATAATAGTGCGCCTTGACCCTTAAGCCCTCGGCAGAGAGGTCAAAACCGAACGAGAAGCCCATGGTCACAAGGGCACCCAAAAGAATGCCGCCGCCAACACCGCGGCAAATTTTGCCCTGGTCCTCGTCCTCGAGCATGAACCCGGCAGCGAGAGTCCCCATTCCCGCAACGCCCACACCCACGGCGACCCAGGTAAGCACTTTCGAGACCGCGTGCTTGTGCTTTTGTTCCTGGCGGTACTTGAACGCCTCGACCTCGTAATACTTGAGGCTGTCGGGGTCGGCCGGTTGAACCACCGCCGAATCCGGCGCCATCGCAGGTTCAGCAGGTTCGGTCACCATAGAATCCGCCGAAGCTGTAGAAGCCTGGGCAGCAAAAGGGACCGTAATCTGTTCGGCAGAGGAATCGGGAACAACAAAGGGGACCATGGCCGCGCCAGCCTCGGCGGCATGCGCAAAGGCGAGCGTTGTCAAAAGGGCAAATAAAAAAACAACCGGTTTCATTTGTTTTGAAATCTAGCAAAAAACTACGCGTCCTGCTCCAAAAAGTCGAGCGCCTCGCCCGCCAAAGCCACGCAGCGGTTGCAGGGGATAACCGCCGTCGGGCGGATTTCCTTGCAGCGGGCGACGCCCTTGGCTCCTTCACGGAAGAACTGCTCAATGGCATCGGCATGGTCCGGCTGCAAAAGCTTCGCCATGTGAAGCGCCCCGCAAAGTCCGTCCGGAGCGCGGCCACCCGAAAGCCCCTTGAAAGGCGCCGCATAAGCCACCGACTCCTCGTCCGACTTGCCGTGAGCCCGCGCATAGCCATAAGCTACCGACATCGCGCAGTTACCGCGCTTGTCTGCATGGAATGTTTTTGCTAACTCGGCGATGGACATATTTCCTCCGAAGGATGGATGATTCAATCGCACAATATAAAAAAAAGACCCTGCGAAAATGCAGAGTCTTTATAAAATTCAAAATTTGTTTTTGAATTACTTGTCAGTAAGCACTGCTACACCAGGCAAGGTTTTTCCCTCAAGAAGTTCGAGGGAAGCGCCACCACCCGTAGAGGTGTGGGTCACCTTCTTGTCGGCACCGTACTTCTTGGCAGCCGTAGCGGTATCGCCACCACCGATCACGGTGATTGCGCCGGCAGCGGTAGCTTCGACGATAGCGTCGGCCATAGCCTTGGTAGCCTTTTCGAAGGCTTCGAATTCGAACACGCCTGCAGGGCCGTTCCAGACGATGGTCTTGGCGGACTTGATAGCGTTCACGAAGAGCTTGGTGGATTCAGCGCCCACATCGAGGCCCATCCAGCCAGCCGGAATGCCTTCGGCGTCAGAGACAGCCTTCGTGGCAGCGTCGGCAGCGAACTTGTCGGCAGCGATGTAGTCGACCGGGAGGATGATTTCCTTGCCGGCAGCCTTGGCCTTGGCCATCAGATCCGGAACGAGCTTGGCGCCTTCTTCGTCAAACAGAGAAGAACCGATTTCGATGTTGTTCAAAACCTTCTTGAAGGTGAAAGCCATGCCACCGCCGATGATGATCTTGTCGGCCTTGTCGAGGAGGTTGTTGATGAGCTGGATCTTGTCGGCGACCTTGGCACCGCCGAGGATGGCGAGGAACGGACGCGGAGGATTGTTGAGCACCTGGTCGAATGCCTTGAGTTCCTTGTTCATGAGGAAACCGGCGGCACGCTGCGGAAGTTCAACACCAGTCATGGAGGAGTGGTCGCGGTGAGCGGTACCGAAAGCGTCGTTCACATAAACGTCAGCGAGCTTGGTGAGGCTTGCACGGAAGGCCTTGACGGCTTCCTTGTCGGCCTTTTCCTTGGTTTCGGTGCCATCGGCGTTCTTGATCTTGCGCTTGCCTTCTTCTTCGATGTGGAAGCGGAGGTTTTCGAGGAGGATGATTTCACCCGGCTTGATAGCGGCGCAGGCGGCTTCGACTTCCGGACCCACGCAGTCGGAGAGGAACTTCACCGGCTTCTTGATGAGTTCTTCGAGCTTCTTGGCAACCGGAGCGAGCGTGTACTTCATGTTCTTTTCGCCATTCGGACGGCCGAGGTGGGAAGCGAGCACGACTGCTGCACCGTGATCGAGAGCGTACTGGATGGTCGGGAGGGCGGCTTCGATACGCTTGGTGTTGGTGATTTCGCCAGTCACCTTGTCCTGCGGAACGTTGAAGTCAACACGGATGAACACGCGCTTGCCGGCGAGTTCGAGATCTTCGATAGAGAGCTTTGCCATTATGGATTCCTCTTTTAGGGTTAAAATTTACGGGCTAAAAAGTAGAAATTTTTACAAGAAAAACACCTTAAATATGTAATTATGGTTGACCTTCATCAAAAACAGGCGATGAAAACACTCAAAATCCTTATTTTTTTAAACATTTGGCTTTTTTTTTATATATTTCCTAGAAAATTAGTCCTTTTGGAGTAATATGATGAATCGTAGCATTTTTATGGCAATCTGCCTCTCCGCGGCCGCAGCCTTTGCTGGCCCCTATGATATTGACGAATTTACCGCACAGGACGTCGGCACCCCCGACGAATACATTACTGCCGAATTCGGCGGCGAACTCAAGGTCGCTCCGGTAAACGAAGTCTCCTCCCTGCAAGAGGGACGCCTGGTTGTGCGTCAAAAATTCGAGGACCCGTTCGGTGAATCCGAAACAGCCTACCAGCTATACCAGGGTGGCGCAGGCGACCTCAGCTCCATGACCGCCCTCTCCGTTCCCGACGGAGCCTCCTATGACGACATCGTCAAGGCAAAGCTTTACAAGCGCCGCGGCATGGACGCCGGCGAGGACTTCGAAAAAGTGTACTTTGACGGCAAGTCCGTCTATATCCCAAATCAATCCAGCGCCATCGCATTTGTCGCGGGCGACGCCGTTGAACTGAAGGGCGACGCCCCGGTTGCCGAAGAGGCCGCCCCCGTTGCCGCAGCCGCCCCCGCCGCCGAGGAAGAATGCGACGAGTACGATCCGGACTGCGAAGACGAAGAAGAAGACGAAGATTATGATGTCGCAGGCAACCTCGACAAGACGAATGCCGAAGCCGACGAACGCGACAACTCCGCCGACGACGCCGCTTATGACGCCAGCGAAAACGCTACCGACCGTTTCGGTATCGCCGACGAAGTCCGCTTCTGGAGCGCAGTCGCCCTCTCTGCCATCGCCGCTACCAGCGCCGTGCTCGGCATTCTCGAACACATGGAAGCCAACAAGGCCGGCGACGCCTACGACGAACTCGACGATGTCCACGACCAGCTTTACGGCAAAATTCTTCAAGCCTGTTCCGACAACGCCCCAGAATCAGTCAGTTCCTGCGTAGCTGCCATGAGCTACTACAACCTGACCGGCGGTTCCAACTACTCGTTGAAGACCCTCGAAAAGCGCATGGACACCAACAAAAAGACCCAGGATTCCCACGCCACGGCGCGTAACATTTGGTTCGGCGTGACGGGTGTGACCCTGACCGCCGCCATCGTCCTCTTTGTATGGTAATCGAAGCCGGCAAAATCTGCATCAAGGACCTGCAGTTCAACTGCATCATCGGCACCCTCCCCTACGAAAGGGAAAAGGAACAGCCGATTGTTTTGAACGTCGCCCTCTGGTTGGATTTTGCACAGGCCGCCCGTAACGAGGACCTGGCCCACTCCATAGACTATGCCCAGTTAGCGGAGGACCTCCAGGGGTTCATCCGCCACTCGCAGTTCCAGCTCGAAGAGACTCTCGTTTTCGAGACAGCAAAGCACATTCTAAACAACTACCCCAAGGCGCTCATGGCCGAGGTCACGGTGCGCAAGCCCCAGGCAATACCCAACTGCGCCGGGGCTGAATCTTCCATCCGTATTAAACGGTAACGTAGCCGGGGCGTAACGCTCTCACCCATCAAGAATACGTCCTGTAACGGATAGCCTCGGAGAGGTCCGTTATTTCGACGTTAACGGCATTCCGCAAGTCGGCGACGGTCCTTGCCACCTTGAGCAGGCGGTAATAGCCGCGGGCGCTCAGGTTCATTTTATCGGCAGCGGATACAGCAAACCGTTCCGTGGGAGCATCCATGGCGGCAGCCTTGCGCGCCCACTCCGACGTCATCTCGGCATTCGACTTGAAGGGCAGGTCCGCAAAACGACGGCGCTGGAGTTCGCGCGCGGCGCACACCCGCTTGCGGATGGCCGCCGAGGACTCGTTCTCCTTGCGGCCCACAAACAGGCTGGCGTCGACCGGGGGCACGCTCACCTGGATGTCGATGCGGTCAAGGAGCGGCCCCGATATTTTTTCGCGGTAGCGCTTGCGGGCGTCGGGCAAGCAGGTGCAGACCCGCTTGGGGTCCATCGCAAAACCGCAGGGGCAAGGGTTCATGGCGGCACCCATCATAAAGCGCGCCGGCCACACCACAGTCCCGCTCGCACGGCTCACCGAAACGGAGCCGTCCTCCATGGGTTCGCGCAACGCCTCGAGCACGCACCGGTTGAACTCAGGGAGCTCGTCCAGGAACAGCACGCCGTTGTGCGCGAGACTCGCCTCGCCGGGAGCGAGGCGAGAGCCGCCGCCCACCAGCGACACCATGGACGCAGAATGGTGCGGCGACCGGAACGGGCGAACCAACACGGGGCGAAATACGGCAGAATCGCCCGCCCGCCTCGCGCACGAATGGATACGCGTCGTCTCCAAGATTTCCTCGTCCGTCATGTCGGGGAGGATCCCCGGCAGGCAGCGCGCGCAGAGCGTCTTGCCAGCGCCCGGGGAGCCAACGAGGAGGAAGTTGTGGGCGCCGGCAGCCGCCACTTCTAAAGCTCTTTTTACGCCTTCCATCCCAATGACGTTCTTAAAATCGGGGACGTCGTATACCGCAGCCGCTGAATCACGCTTGATTCCCGACGCCACCTGGATGGCAGAATCCCCGCCGCTTTCCAAAACTTCGACGCACTCCTTCAAAGTATCGGCACAAATAAAACGGAGACCTTCCACCAGCGAAGCCTCCTGGCAATTCTCTCGCGGAATCACCAAGACGCTCCCGTCCTTGAGCAAGCTCATCGCCATGGACAGCACCCCTCGCACAGGCTTCATCAAGCCGTCCAACGAGAGTTCGCCAACAAAGACATACCGGTCCAGGTGAGGAAAGGAAACCTCACCTGTCGCGACCAGCAACCCAACAGCCAGTGGAAGGTCCAAAGCACTCCCCTCCTTGCGCAAATCCGCGGGCGAAAGGTTCACCGTCGTACGGAAACCCGTCACCACCTTCCCCACCGAGCGTATGGCCGAGACGACTCGCTCGCGGGACTCCCTCACGGCACTATCGGGGAGGCCTACCAAGGTGAACCCGGGCAGGCCCTGGGCTGCATCCACCTCAACACTCACAGGCACAGCCTTGATGCCGAACAAACAGTAAGAACGGATTCGCTTGAACAAGGTGGACCCGCTAGGCGACCGCCGCCTGGAACTTCTCGAGCACGCAGTTCTCGATGTGTTCCTTCAGCTGGCGCGTAATCGGGTTACAAAGACTGCGGAAATCTTCGCCCTTGTAGAACGGGTCGTTCGGGTAGCCCACAAACAAACCGTTCTGGCCGTCCATCACGCGGAGCCCGCGAATGACCATCTGGTCGTTCAGCACAATCTGGGCAATGCCCTTCATGTGCCCCAGGTTCGGGCCCTCCTTGAAAGGCCACACGCTGACCTGCGTCACGGCAAGGCAATCAAAGGCGGAAGACTTCGCCTTTTCGGGTTCAACTTTAGTTTCTGTTGCATTCGTTTCAGCCATAAGGCCTCCTATATTATTGTTATTACCCAGGCGAGTCCAAACATTGGCTCTGTAACCTTCGGCACTTTGTATTTGCAAAAGCCGTGCCAAAAGCGGAAACGCCTATTTTAAACAAATTCTGCAGTTTTGTCCCCATTGCTTGCTGTCTAAAAAGTGTCCACAAGTGTTCGGGCACTTTTTTAACGGACACATATTCTTTTATATTAGGGCTATGCTTTTAAAACCGAACATGAACTGGGAAAAGAACCAGGGAATCGCGCTCCCCACCGTCTTGGCGGAGACCTCCGTCAACAACGACTTTTTTGAAGTGTCCTTTACCGTCGAGGAGCCGCTGGACTGCTTCCGCGCCGAGGTCATGGAAGACTCCGGCCGCAGCTGGGAAGACTCCTGCGTCGAGGTGTTTTTGCAAAACCCCACGAACCCCGCCGAGTACTTCAACTTCGAGGTGACCAGCCGGGGATTTTTGTTGGCGGCACGGGGTACCGGGCGCGAGAACCGCACCCTGTTGGAGACCACCGACCTTTCGAGGGTCGTACGGGAAAAACAGCTCGCCAGCGTCGTCGGAGACTTTATCAGTTGGGGGATGAAACTTTCCATCCCCGCAAGTTTGTTCGGGATGAACTCGTTCGAGGGTGTACAAATCCGAGGGAATCTCTACAAGTGCGGCGACAAAACAAAGACGCCCCACTACCTGAGCGCCTTCACGATAGAAACAGAAAAGCCGGATTTTCACCGGCCTGAATTCTTCGATATCCTGATTTAGGCTACTTCATCTTGATTTTCATCTCGAAAACGACGCGGCCCGTGTCGTCCTCGATCTTCATGTAAGTCGCGCCCTTGTTGTCGGCACGGAAGATGGTGACTTCCTGGCCTTCGCGGGTCTCGCCAAGGAAATGCACCTCGAGCATCGACGGCAGGCACACTTCCAAATCGCTGGCGCTAAACACGTTCAACGCGAGCTTGATGTATTCGATGTTGTTCATGTGGTGCGACATGTCGATGTGCTGCGGGAGCACGCGCTGGCGGTAAACCTCGGCATAGCCTTCGGGCGGCACGTCGAACTTGGTGAACTTGCCGTCCATGAACGCCTCGGGGAACCCCTCCGTCGGGAAGTCCACCGCACTGAGTTTCATGGGGCGGTGGCGTTCCAGGTCAAGGCAGCAAGCCTCCTGCACCGCCAAGATGATGGGCTCGCCCTCGGGCGTGGTGATTGCCGTATTCTCGTCGGTACGGATAAGCGAGTTATTCGCCGGGAAGGAGGTCGTCACCACCTTCTCGCTCCAGTACGGACGTTCAAAGAACTTGAACTTCGCCTTTGAAATGGCCCAGTAGCCGCCCTTCTCCTTCACAAAAAAGTTGTCTTGCTTGATGGCGCCAAAATTCTCGGTAAAGTTGTCCTGAACCATGAGCACCGTCTGGGCGATGCCCATCTTGCCCGAAACGTCAATGTACGCCGACGTGATGGTACGTGGTTTCTGGAATACTAAAGGATTCTTTGATAATTCGTAAATGTCTATCATGTTTTTAATCTATAATTTTTTTTACTATTAAGAACAAGGAAATTCCATGTCTACCGTCATTCTCTTCAACAAGCCGTTTGGCGTACTGAGCCAGTTTACGCCCGAATCGGGACACCCGGCGCTCGACAGCTTCGGCTTCCCTGCGGGCGTATACGCGGCAGGCCGTTTGGACCATGACAGCGAAGGCGCCTTGCTGCTTACAGACAACGGGAAACTCATCAAGAAATTGCTCGATCCCAAGTTTGAACACCCGCGTACTTACTTGGCACAGGTAGATGGACAAATTACCGAAGAGGCCGTTCGCAAGCTCGCTAAAGGTGTAGACATCAAAGGCTATCACACTAAGCCCTGCAAAACAGAAATTGTTGAAGCCCCAGACTGGATTTGGGAAAGGGTTCCGCCCGTCCGCTTCCGCGCGAACATTCCCACCAGCTGGGTACGCCTCACCCTCATCGAGGGTAAAAACCGACAGGTCCGCCACATGACGGCAGCAGTGGGTTTCCCGACGCTGCGCCTAATTCGAGTGCAGATAGGAAAAATTCCCCTGGGTGACTTGCAACCAGGGGAATGGAAAATTGTTACTGATAAAGTAATTTAATTACTAGATTAGGCCTTCGAAGAAGTTATTGCCTTTGTCATCCACGAGGATGAAGGCGGGGAAGTCCTTGATGGTGATCTTGCGGATGGCTTCCATGCCGAGTTCCGGGAAAGCCACGATGTCGTTCGAAAGGATGTTCTGTTCGGCGAGGATGGCTGCCGGACCGCCGATGGAGCCGAGGAAGAATCCGCCGTACTTCTTGCAGGCGTCGGTCACGTCCTGGCTGCGGTTGCCCTTCGCAACCATGATCATCGAGGCACCCTTGCTCTGGAAGCGCATCACGTACGGGTCCATGCGGTTAGCCGTCGTCGGGCCGAAGCTACCCGTCGGCATGCCAGCCGGAGTCTTGGCCGGGCCGGCGTAGTAAATCGGGTGGTCAGACACGACCTTGAGCACGGTCTTTTCTTCGTCGGTGAGTTCTTCGCCGCGTTCCTGCTTGTCGAAGATTTCGGCAATCTTCGCGTGAGCCATGTCGCGGGCCACAATCATCGTGCCCTTGAGGCTGAGGCGGGTCTTCACCGGATACTTGGTGAGGTCGGCGAGCACTTCCTTCATCGGGCGGTCAAGGTCGATTTCAACTGCCGGAGCGAGGTTCACGGCGTTGCCTGCCGGAATGTAGTTTTCCGGATGGTGTTCCATCTTTTCGAGCCAGAGACCGTTCTCGTCAATCTTTGCCTTGATGTTGCGGTCGGCAGAGCAGCTCACGCCGATAGAAACCGGGCAACTTGCAGCGTGGCGCGGAGCGCGAATCACGCGCACGTCGTGCACCAGGTACTTGCCGCCGAACTGGGCGCCAATGCCCGTCTTCTGGCAAATGTGCAGAACCTTTTCTTCCATTTCGAGGTCGCGGAAAATACGGCCGCCTTCGGAACCGCTGGTCGGAATATCGTCGAGATAGCCGCAGCTAGCGAGCTTCACCATGTGCGTGTTCATTTCGGCAGAGGTTCCGCCAATCACAATCGCGAGGTGGTACGGAGGGCATGCCGCAGTACCCAAGGTCTTCACCTTTTCGGCGAGGAACTTTTCCAAGGACTTCGGGTTGAGGAGCGCCTTGGTCATGGGCCAGTAGTAAGTCTTGTTGGCAGAGCCACCGCCCTTCGCCACAAAGAGGAACTTCATCTCGGCGCCTTCTTCGGCGTGGATGTCGATCTGGGCAGGCAGGTTGCAACCGGTGTTCTTTTCTTCGTACATCGTGAGCGGTGCAATCTGGCTGTAGCGCAGGTTCTTGGTGGTGTAGGCGTTGTAGATACCTTCGGAAATCGCTTCGGCGTCGTCGAAGCCCGTCCACACCTGCTGGCCCTTGTGGGCAACGCAGATTGCCGTACCGGTGTCCTGGCAGAACGGGAGGATGCCCTTGGCGGCAACGCAGGCGTTCTTGAGCATGGTGAGGGCGACAAACTTGTCGTTGTCCGAAGCTTCCGGGTCCTGCAAAATCTTTGCGACCTTGGCCGTGTGGGCCGGGCGCAGGCAGAATTCCACCTCTTCGAAAGCCGCCTGGGCGATTTTCGTGAGGGCAGCCTTCTCGACCTTGAGAATCTTCTTGCCTTCGAACTCGGCGACGGAAACGCCTTCCTTGCCGAGGTTCACATATTCAGTTTTGTCTTCGCCGTGCTGAACGGTCGCTTCGTATTTGAATGCCATAACATTTGCCTTTTTGGTTTGTCGTTACAGGGGGAAAGATATAAAAAAGAACCACACCCTGTTTTTTATCAAAGAACAGCATATCAAAAAAATTTTTTATGACGATGCGCCCAAAAAAAGCGATTTAAGGCATTTTTTTTAGAATCAAGGGCTTTTTTTTCACTTTTTTTAAATTTTTTTAACCGAACCGCCCCCCGAAGTGTTATCTTTAAGGTGATTTTTAACAAACCATCAAAGAGGAATGTACTATGATGAAGAAGATTTTAATGGCAACAGTCGTTGCCGCTGCTGTTGCCTTCGCCGCTCCGGCTGCTAAGGCCGCACCTGCCGCCAAGGCTGCCCCGGCCAAGACCGAAGCCGCTCCGGCTGCCGCCCCTGCCGCTGCTCCGGCTGCTGCTCCTGCCGCTGCTCCTGCCGCTGCCCCGGCTGCTGCTCCTGCCGCCGCTCCGGCTGCTGCTCCTGCCGCCGCTCCTGCCGAAGCCGCTGCTGCTCCTGCTGCCGCCCCGGCCGACACCGCCAAGAAGGCTGAAGAAGCCGCCCCGGCTGCCGCTCCTGCCGAAGCCGCTGCTGCACCGGCCGACTCCGCCAAGCCCGCTGAAGCCGCTGCCGCCCCGGCCGACTCCGCTGCCCCGGTAGCCGCCGCTGCTGACACCGCCAAGGCCGACACCGCTGCCGCCGCCGAAGTCCTCGAAAAGAAGGAAGAAGCCCCGGTAGACAGCGCCGCCCTCGCCAAGGCCGAAGCTGACAAGAAGGCCGCCGAAGAAGCTGCCAAGGCTGAAGCCGCCGAGACCGCCAAGGCCGAAGGCGAATCCCAGGGTGCAACCGCCAGCTCCACCATCATGGAAAACCCGTGGGAATTCCTGATCGTGTCTGCCGCTTTCGTGGCCTCCGTTCTCGTGATCATCTTCACTGGGGACTGATTCTAGGCTAGCGCCGAACAAGTTTAAAGACCCGACCGCAAGGCCGGGTCTTTTTTTGCATTGAAACAAACTTAGGTCCAAGCAAATCAAATATCGCCGGAGCTAAAGCCAAGCGATTCTTCGAGCCAATTGTCGGTTCGCATAACCGCAAGGCGACTCTGGTACGCTTTTCGACCGGCGATAAACTGAGCCCATTTTACAACCAACGTCGAAAGTACGCCCAAGTGCCGCAACATAGGCATCAACGTAGGTGGCAAATTGCGTTTGAGCACATCGTCTTCAAAGCAGGCGTAATGGCTCGCGCTGCCAGGGTCCCCTTGGCGCGCCGCGCGCCCAAAGAGCTGACGGTCTATTCTGGATGAAGGGTTGCACTCGGTGGCTATAACATGCAACCCACCCAACTTTCGCACTTTTTCATCAATCTTAATATCGGTCCCGCGGCCAGCCATATTCGTCGCCACCGTGACAGCATCCAATTTGCCCGCCTCGGCAATAATGGCGGCCTCCTCTTCACTGCGCACGGCGTTAATGATCCGACAGCTGAGACCAAGCTCCGTTATACGTTCCCCAAGAATTTCACTCTCGTCAATATTCTTGGTTCCAATCAGCACTGGGCGCCCCATTTTGTGGTAACGGACGACTTCGCGGACAATGGCGTCCCGTTTTGCCTTCTTGGTGGAATACGCCTTGAGCACGCCGACCTTGCGCAAGCACTTGCGATGGTTGGGAATGCACACCACAGGGGCTCCGTATATAATTCCTGTACAGGCGGAAGAACCGCTGGAAACTCATGCGGGCTTCGGTTTCCTTGAGCCCAGACACCTCGAGCCCCTCCTTAATCTCTATCATTTGATGCAAGCCGCCATTCCACGAACGCATGGGCATTTTACGACCCGTAGACTCGTCCACAATAACGACCTTGCCTTCTTCGATTACATATTGCTGTCCGTTCAAGAACAAAAATTTTTTTTCTTACGTTTTCATAAATTGCAACCAAAAATTTACATCTTTTTTGCTTTCGAAAAAAACAAAAAAGCCCGACCGCAGCCGGGCTTTTTTCAAATCAGCGTAACGGATTTTACTCATGCAGCGCCGCTAGTACGCGACATAGCACAGCACCCGCATAGAAGCGGTCACCGACATTTTTGTGCCGGCGGCAGCACCATCTTTGCAACCCTTCGGGCTAATGTTCAAGGAATAATCTATCGTGTATTCTTCGCCGTCTATATCCAGAAGAACTCCATCAGACTGGGCACCGCAAATCATTTGGCAATTCACGGCATCAGAGGGGTATTGAACTACAACTGTTTGCGCTGTCGGGAATGCCTTGGAAGAATCGGAAGCCGATTTGGATAAAACAATATCGACTTGGTCCGGATCAACTACACCGACTCCTTCACATGCGTAAGTTTGCACTGTTTTATCTTCATTGGTCACGACGACTTTTGAAGCCACCTTTTTCTTATGCATGGCACTAGTCGCCGTAAGTGAAGCGGAGGCTCCAGTACCTGTAATGGAGACTCCTTCAAAATCAGTGGACCAATCATACGAAATAATTGGAGATTTGGACTCTGCGACCACATTCCAGGTAATAACATCACCCGGCTTGGCGGCAGCCTTGTCGGCCTTGCAAGACGAAATAGTAATCGGCTCGCCCTGGACTTGCAGCGGACTACAGGTAATGGCGTTGCCATCTACAGAAAGCTGCGCTGTTACGACTCCCGATTTAGAATAACGTAGATTCACAGTGCTTAACCCGTTTCCTTGCAACGACTTGCCGTCATCAAACGTCCACACGAATGGAGCCAAGATTTGGTCAAATACGTCGCCCGAGGAACGCGTGAAAACCCATGAGGCCATGCTGTCGCGCTCGACAATCGGACTTTGCGGGCCGCATTTTCCATTAACCAAATTGGTGGGTTCGTTCAAAATTTCCTCGGAACTCACGGTTTCAGTCTTTTTGGAAGACGACGAAACTGCGGGTTTTTGAGTGGACGAGGAGCTTTTAGGCGTCAATGCAGAGGACTTGCCGACATCTCCAGTGGCGGACGACGCATTTGTTCCTGGTTCGGCCGATGACGGAATAGACTCCGAAGATCCCTCTACAAGGACGTCTGCGGAACTGACCGGCTGTTCTGCAATCGGGGAATCACCCGGAGAAGACTCCGAAGGGGAGTCCGACCCACAGGCATAAAAACCGGTACAAAACCCCATTAAAACAGCACTTTTTAACAAAAAACTTTTTTTAAACACTCTCATAGGAATGAATATAAAAAAAAGAGTCGTTTTTAGTCCGTATTAGTCCGTTTTTTTTTCTTTCGTTTTTGACAAAAGCAGCTAAAAAGCCTATTTTCATAATGTGATTGGGATCAATGTTATGAAAAGGAGGCTTCATGCCGGCTTTTGTTTTATTGCTTTTCGCCTTTTTTGTGTCATGCGCCTTTGCCGCCGATCAAGAACAACCGACGCCCTATGATCTCATCCGCCCTGTTTGGCCTATGAAATGGGATACCGCTTCCGTCGACGACGGCGGAACCGTGCAGAGCTTTAGTCATTTTGTTCCGAACCCCTCCAAGCACAATACCGTTCCAAAGGTAGGTTCCGTACCCCAGGACTTTAAGCCAAACGCCTTTATTCCCGATACGCTGAACCAGGCTTTTATAGACGCAATGAACATGCGCATCGGACGTATCCGTGTGAACCAAGCGGGCTATCTTCCCGACGACCCCGAAATGCAGTTCTACTATGTTTCTAGCGGGAACTGTACCGAGAATTTCTCCATCGTGGACCTAGACGGCAACGAAGTCGCAACCGGAGGGACTTTCACGCCCTCTGGTTTATCAACGTCATCGTCCTGGGAAATAATAGCATCCACCGATGCAGCGACCAATGACCAGGTTCGCTACAACACCGAGACAGAGGGCCCCTCCGGCAAAGTTTGCATTGGCAACCTATCCCAGCTTGCAGAAAACCTGGCCCACAATACCCGATACCGCATTAAGGTTCTCAACCAATATTCCTCGACCTTCATCATCAGCGAGCGAGTTTACTCCATGATTCGCGACGCCCTGTTAAAGTTTTTTGGCATCAACCGTAGCGGCAACTCGGAGTCCTGGTTCCACAAGCCGAGCCACACCAAGGATGGCGGAGGCACTCTCGTAAATAGCGGCTCGGGAGGCTCCACGGCCGGTATTACCGTGAAAGAGGGCGACCTGCAAGGCGGCTGGTATGACTGCGGAGACCACCTGAAGGAGTCTTACACCCAAGGTCTCTCTTTTATGGTGTTAACCACGACTGCAGCTGGCAACGCAGACCGCGATGACAACAACTACGCCTACAACCATGGCGAGACTGTCAATATTGACGATATTCCCGACATTCTTCGTGAAGCCAAGCACGGCGCCGATTTCTTTTTAAGGGCCTATCGCGTAGCCAATGGCGTCATCGACAACATGCCCGTTTCTATTGGTAACTTTGGCGCCGACCACGGCTGGTGGGCCAGGCCCGAAATCCAGGATGCCATTCCCGCAACACGCAAAGGCAGCGGCGGTCCCAGCGAAAGAGACGTCCGCCTGGGCGAATTGGGCGCCAATGTTTCTAGCGAAATTGCAGCGGGCCTCGCCATTTTGGGACGTGACTACGCCCGCTACGACAAGGCCTTCGCCGATTCCTGCAAAATGGTCGCGGTCGCCATGTACGACTTTGCCAAGAACCTGGCCCTCGGCAACCCCACCTACGGTGGTGGAAAGCCTTTTGTACACAATACCGAACCCGGCACATGGTCTAGCGCAGCCTATAACGGCGGCAACTCATATCTGGACGACATCAGTATCGCGGCAGTCGCCCTCCATTATGGAACCTACCCCGATTCCGGCATGAAATACTTGAACGACGCCGCCGAGGACCAAACCCTTCGCAACGACGACAATGTTGGTGTAGCCCACTTCCGGGGCGGGTGGTTTGCCGCGTCCCCCAACGGCATGAAAAAGTCCTCCAACACATCTTGGGCCGATGTCGAGACCTTTGCCCTTTACTCATTCTACAAGCTGCTTTTAAAAGACGATAGTACCGCGGCTTCCTTTGGAATTTCACACGACGACCGACTTTTTTACGCCGAGAACATCGCCTACACACTCGCAAACAATATCTCCGCAAGGTCCTCCTCCGGGTCAAACGGCATCACCATCCCGCACCCCGACAACGGAACGGCCATCGTGACAGCGACAGACCTGTGGTACCAAATGCAATACCAAATGGAATGGATTTACAACCGTTACCAAGCGGGTAATATTTTTGACCTTTTCGCCTACGTCGACGTGACCAAAGACCTAGAGGGCGTCCGCCTGCCTCAAAAGGGCGTGCAAACCTGGAACTCCGCCGCCATGAAGCAGTTGGGCATTAACCAGTTGAACTACCTGTTCGGCGTAAACCCGTGGGACATTTCGTTCTTGATTGGCGTTGGCGACAAAAACGACGCCCACCCCCACCACCGCGCAGCAAACCCCGAAGGCAAAAACATACCCGGCGCCACCTACAAATATACCCCCCCTGTAGGCGCCCTCATTGGTGCTCCTGCACCCAAAGAAGGGAACGCCTGGATTCCTGGCATGGCATATAGCTGGAAGGACCATTTTAAGGAAGAGACTTGTATTGACGCAACATCCATGTTCCTTGCCGCAGCGACGATGGTCATCAAAGAGGAGGACCGGAACCGTGCCCCCAAGGACATTGGCGTTGAAATCCGCTATGTGGGCTACGATTCCGCCATCGTTAAAATCACCCAGGACATCCGCGGCACTGCGATGATCCTCTACAGCACAAACGAAACCGGCCCCTTCAACATCCCCGTCAAAGACACTGTGCCGGGAATGTCTCACGAGATTCATCTTACCGGGCTCCAAAACGGGACTTCATACTTTTTCAAGGTCGTTGCCATAAACAGCCGCAGCGAGGCCTACACCACCAAGTGGCTTGTCGACAGTACCTCAACCCCTTATTCGTTTACGACGCTCGTTAGCCCGCCAGGCGATGCCGACATCCAGAACATTAAAGTTTGCAACCTGAGCTCCGACAGCGCCGAAATCATGTGGTACACTCCCAATGGCCAGTACGAATCCAAAATGTATTGGGACACGACCCTCACCAGCTACGACAAAATGCAGTGGAATACGGGCGACATCAACGCCGATGTCTCGGGAATCCCCACCAACTTCCACTACGTAAAGATTGGTGGCCTCAAAGAAAAAACGACCTACTATTATTGTGTCGAAAGTAACGGAAGCCGGAGCTGCATCAACGACAAGGGCGCTCCGCTCAAGTTCACGACACCTGTCACGCGTTTCAATTTTGACGTTACCGCCTACCAGTACGAGTTCACCGGGCTCGACTTCATGAACCTGAACCTTGTCAATAACGAAGAACGAGCCTTTGACAGCTTGGAACTTCGCCTCTACGTAACAGCACGCCCCGATGAGATTGAGGCCACACCTGGCGAGAACAACCAACCGGGAACCTGCCCCCTGCTCATTGACGAAGACATTTGCCAGGCTTACGACGAAGCAGGCTTCAACAAGCCTTGCTTGACCACCGACGGTTCCTCCGCCGATGAAATGATTCGTTACAACCTCCGTCATTCCGTGCCTATCAGGCTCGATGACACCTACGATGCGGCAACAGGCACCTACGGCTGGTACTTCCCCATACCGCTAGGCGGCACCGAAATCAAGTCTGCATCACGTATGCGCATTGACCTCGGGTTCTCTTCGGGCATTTACCAAAACGGCGGTTGTGAGACCCTTCGTCAACCGGGGAAAATCCGTTTCTCAGCCGCAGGCGGTCACTGGAGCTGGGCGCCGCACAAAAGGGAAATCGACGGCGCCGATTACGACGGCATGCCCGAATGGGAGAAGGACCAAGGCGACAAGGAACATGCACCAGTAAATCCTTACATTGCAGTCTACCGCAAGGATGAATTCATCTCGGGCTTCAGCCCCTCGTACAGCGAAATGGCAACCAAGCGTGCCGACTACAAACTCACTGTTTCCTACGACCCTCCTTTTAACCTTTCAAATGGTTCATACGTTCAGATTGACTCCAGTAAGAGCACCCTGTATGCGACCGGCACCGCCGTTGTCACCGAGAGCGGCTACATCACCGACATCTGGGTAAACGGCGTCGCCCTCTCCAAGGCTCAACGAGAAACTGCGGCAGTCTACGACCCGTCCACAGGACGCTACCTGCTCAACATCCCGGTAAAAATGACCATAGGCACAAACAAGGTCGACATCACCGTGTTTGCAGGGCCAAACCCCGAATGCGAGTCTTGCCAGGAATTTGGCGGTTGCGCCTTTGTGAACAGAAACTACTATGTACAGTTTAGCAAGGGCGACCGTACTGCCGGCAAGCTGCAACTGCTCCGTGAAGACGGGAACTCCGTTTCGAGCCCTGTTACCGAAGACCCCATGAAGTTCAAGATCTTCGTGAGCGACAAGGACAACAACAAGCACGAAACCGTCTCTGTCACGCTGCACAACTCTAGAACCGGCGAAGCAACGTCTGTTACCCTGAAGCGCACCGACGAAGCCCTCGGCTACTTCGAAAGCGATTGGTTCTCGGCTGTGAACAACTCCAACGCCGTGCTCCCCAATGTGGCCCTCGTTGGCGGTGACACCATCAACGTCATTTACATTGACGCCGACGATGACGAAGACTCGACTTCGCAGTACTTCTACGCGAACCCGACCACTCCGATTCCGCAAACCGTCATGATGCAAGACGAGAACTGCAATTCCAAGGCGGACCAGCTGACACTGACCTTCAGTGGAAGCCAGTTTGACGGTTCCTTGCTGAAGCTGGACAGCGTCCTTGTTGAAATGGAAAACCCGGTCAACAGCGACTCTGTCAGCTTTATGCTCAAGCCTACCCAGACCGTATCTGGTTCCGAGGCGGTCATCGCCATAGACGAGTCCTTGGTCCCCGAAACCACCGCACCTGTGGGTAAGGCCACCATTTACATGACCGAGAACAATATCGTCAAGACGGCGACCGCAAATATTTCTGACGGAATCGCCCCCAAGCTCACCTCGGTGGCAATCCTTGAAAACGAGAATCACGCCCGTGTTCAAGACACCTTGAAAATAGCCTTCTCGGAACCGGTGAATATTCCGTCCAAAAACTCTTGGATTCTTCGCGTTGTCAATAACGGCGCCGAAGTGAACCAAACTTCCATCTCGGTAATTAAGGCTACCACCTCGGATAACGGAAAAACATGGCAGTACGTTATTGAAGGCAATACCGACGGAGTCATTGTAAAGCAAGATTACAAGGCCGAAATCGCAGAAGGGATTTCTATTAGTGATATGGCCGCAAACCCGCTTTCGACATGCAATGGCCCGGTAACCATCATTGAATCCATCCGTCCTATCCCTGTCAAGTACGCCTACATCGAAGACAAGGAGGGCGACGGCAACCCCGACATAATTTACATTGAGTTCACCAAGACGCTCCGCGACAAAGACATGGTGGATACAATTGACGTCTATTGGGGTAGCCCTTCCGTGTACCACGCCTTTGCCATGCCCACCAACGGCTGGGCACTTGACACCATTTATGGCGAAAAAACGGCAAAGCCCATTACGCAGTTGGATTCCGCTAACGGCACTTGGAGCACAAGGTCTAGCACGACTTGCGCCACAAAGGAAGATACCGTTTACAACACCAGGAAAGTCTACGTCATTGATTCTATCACCGGGTTGGAGACCGACGTGGTAGACCACATCGACACTCTTTCTATGACAATAACCACCAAAGAAGACAAGACCAACTGTACGACAACTATAGATTCCACCTTCATCCCGGAGATTGTCACCATCGGGTATGACACGGTACAGTCCACAGCAACGGTCATTAGGATTCCTATCCCCGAAGGCGTGTACGCCAACACAACATATGGCGCACAAGGTGGCAACGGCACCTTATTGCCTCGCAAAGGACCTTTGGGCGGATTCTTTGACGACAATACAGCAACACTATTTGACAAGTGTCCGCCAATTCTGGTAACAGCCAAGGCCGATTCCAGCGGCAGTTTCACCACCCTTACTGTGATAGCTTCTGAGCCTCTGGTCGCGGACTCTTCCGATGCACTGGAATACATTGAGCGCAAACGTGGTTCCACCGCGGGCGTATACCTCCGTAGTTCCAAAGTAGTAAGGATGAATGGTTCCAAACAGACATACACCTACATGACTGACGCCGATGATGCCATCCATGCAGGCGATTCCATTAGGCTTGTTCCTCTGATGAACCTCAGCCGTTACAAAGACGTTGCCGGCAACAGTCCCACCGACAAAAATCCGTGGAGGATGGTCACTGGCGCAGCGGGCAATATCAAGTTCGAAGTAACGCTTGCTAACGGAGTCACCAAGGCAAACGGCAACGAATTCTCCTACAGCGCGTTCCCGCCCGCCCAGGATGAAGCTTTCCGCATTACGGTACTCAAAGAAGGCAAGGAATACTTCACCAACATCATGAATAACATCTTGATGGCTACAACTAACGCTGCAGACAATAGCTATCTGCACGCAGGTCCTGTATTCGGCATTGAAATCACTTTACCGTCGGCGCTTATATTGGACACCCTCGGAGGGGAGGTCGCCCTTGTCAATCTCATTGATGTAAAATTCAGCATTGAAGTGTTCGACAACATGGGGCAATTCATCAACAGCGAAACCATAACCATCAACGGAGAAACCGTTCGCAAAGTCATTTCGGACGACGGCGTGATTCGCATGAACTTGGAATGGCTCGCCCACAATGGAGAAGCTCCCATTTCGAGCAAGGGCAAAAAAATCGGAACTGGCGCATACATCGCCAAGTTCACCTTCAAGGCAAAAGAAACAAACACCAAAACTCAGCAAAAGAGTTCAAGTTCTGACGATACCACAAAGGCATTTGGTTTCAAACGCGCTAAAAAGAAGTAAATAGAATGAAAAAGATATTAGCCGGAATATTCCTTTTGGGTTTGAGCCTCGCCAACCAGGCGATGGCGGAGTTGCCCAATATCGACCGTACCGACAAGGTTCACGAACGCAGGTACCTCGACTCGATGAACGTTTTCAATCGTCGCGTAATTCGTGTTAACCAAAGTGGCTTCCGCCCACAAGACAACAAGTATGCCTATGTGGCGGACCCCTCGGCACAAACGTTCAAGGTCGTTGACGCGAATACAAAAAAAGACGTAATTTCTGCAAAAAATCTCACCTTAGCCGACGCCAATGCGCCAAAGCCCAACTTTTGGGTGGCGGGAGTCCTTAAAGCGGGAAACGACAACACCTTGTATTCATTCAGCCTGGCAGACTCCGCAACCGCTGTCGCAGGCACCGAGGCCCTATACAAAGCAGATTTTAGCGAACTGGCGACCATAGGCGAATACTTTGTGGTTTGCGGAGGAGACACCTCCGCCACATTCCACGTTCACCCGTCCATTTTCAACTCGGTTTTGGAATACTCCCTACAATTCTTTGGCTCACAACGCTGCGGAAATACAAAATCACACACACATGCCGCCTGCCACTTGAAGGACGGCTCTAAAATAGGCCACGACCTTACCGGTGGCTGGCACGACTGCGGAGACCACTTTAAAGTTTCAGAGACCCTGGGCTTTGCAGCCTACGTTTTGATTACCACATACCTGGTTTACCAAGACAAGGCAGAGGACCGTTACGGCAACTCCTACGCCGACACAGCCATCACGGACGGCATCCCTGACCTGCTTTACGAAGCCAAGATTGGCGCAGACTTTATCTTCAAATTGTACAAGGCGTCTAAAGCAGACGGGTTGATTGCCAAGGGCGACATGTACCACTCGGTTGGCGTAGACCAGGTGGACCATGAATACTGGGACGTGCCCGAAAAGCAGGATGCCCAGCCCCATTCCAAGGGAGGGCCCGACCGCGATGTGGCAGACTCTGCCGGCAACGTTTCGGGCATGTATGCCGCTGTCCTCGCCGAAGTGGCTGCCGCCTGGTATGTTTTTGACCCGGTTTATGCAGACTCCCTTTTGGAAGCAGCAAAAGACATCTACGCAAATGTGGTCAAAAAATCCTACCTAAATGTAACCGGCAAGTTGAAGGGGTTCTATACCGGAAGCTCCAACATAACCAACAGAACCGACAATGCGGCCGCAGCCGCCTTGGCGCTTTGGTACGCCACCGCCGACCCCACCTACCAAAACGACCTGTACAAAGATTTGACAATCAACGACAATTCCACCAATTACGGTTACAACAACGAGCCCGACGACGCAGGTCCCTACTTCAAGGGCGGCTACCTTGGCCTCACAAGCGGATTTTACCCTGGCGGCTGGATGACGGACTACGAAAACATCCACGCCCACGTTTTGTTCTCTTTTGTCAAACTCATTTTGAAGGACCAGGAAACCGCGGCTAGCTACGGCGTTGGAGAACTGGAAAGGGATACATTAATACAGCGGTCCACCAACAGCCTCCGTCGTTTGACCGACGATGGCTCTGAAGGCACTCCGCGATTTACAAACCGTTTCGGAGCGGTCAAGGCGGTCCCTCCTTACAACCTGATATGGACCAGCAGCGGCTGGGGATTGAACCGCTACAATCTGGGCGCGGCAAACGCCATCTTTATGCTTTCTGAAATCACCACCGGTCAAGAAAAGGATGTATACAAGCAGCTTGCCCTCGACAACATTTATTATAGCCTTGGCGCGAACCCGTGGGACGTTTCGTTCTTGATGGGTGCCGGCGACAAAAACTTGAACCACCCGCACAACCGTGCCGCCAACCCCGACGGATACAATGCTGGCGGCATGCCCTATAAGTACACCTGCCCACTGGGCGCCTTGATGGGCGGCACCTTCCCCGACGCCGTATTGCAAGATTATTGGGAATTTTGGACAGTTACCGAAACGTGCATTGACTTTTCGGCACAGCTTTTGATCCCAGCCCAAAGCCTAGCAGAGACACTGCCCGAAGATGCCGAAGGGCCCCTGTACAGCAATGTTGCCGGAGTTCCCATTTCTAATACCTCGGCCACCATTAGCTGGGACGCCAACGAAGTCGCCCTCACCACGGTGTTCTACAACACCACACCCGACGCCAGCACTGCAAAATCCGTCACGCAGACCACGGCCAGCAAGGGCGGTGCGTTGACCATTGACGGGCTCGAACCCAACCAAACCTATTACTTCTTCTTGGAGGGCATGGACGTCAAGCACAACATTGGCACCGACGACAATCACGGTCAATGGTACCAGTTCACCATGACCCCGCTCAACACCACCATCAGCGGCGTCACCATTTGCCAGGTGGACAACCGCAGCGCCAAGATTTACTGGTGGAGCAGCGACCGACTGAACGGAATCGTGAACTACGGGACCAGCAGCTCGAATCTTACCGAATCGCAACCCGCCGAGGGCGGCGCAGTCCTTTTCCACGAAGTCCTGCTTACAAACTTGAGCGCAGGCACCACCTACTACTTTAGCGTATCCTCGGGAGCAACCACAGACAACAACGGTGGAAACTACTACAGCTTTACCACGGAACAATACTCCACCTACGCCGACTTGGACATTTATATAAAGCCCACTTCTTACCAAGCAGAATGTACCGATTGGAAGGACTGCCACGAGTTCATTGTTTCTATCGCCAACAACGACACGATGGCGTTCCACGATTTCGAGATTCGCCTCTACCTTGGCAAGAGTTCAACCTTCCAACCCATTTCGTGGGCACCCCTCACCCAAAACTGGGGCGGCGAAGGAACGATGACCTCAATAAAAAGCATCTCATTCGGGTCGCCCACCTTGGAAAAAGACCAGTATTACATACCCATTACCATAGGGGATACCCTAAAGGTCTCTGGGCAAATGCTGTTCCAACTCAAGTTTATGACAGGAACCTTCAAGGACTTTACCGAGGGATGGTCCCTTGTTGCGCATAATGCCGAAGACGACCCGGAGCAATTTGAAGGTATTGACCTGACCCAGGCCCCGTACTTCAGCAATTCCGAGACCACCCTAATTGAAGTCAACTCAAAGGGCGAAAGGGTCCCCGCCTTTACAAGAGACCCGTATGTAGTGGTTTACTACCACGGCAAGCACATTTACGGCTATGGCCCCGACTACACGCCCGAAACCGGCCCGCAAATGCCGCGTACAGTGAGCCTCAACTTTACAAGCCCGTTTGTAACCCCGCACAGTTCATTAGAAACTACCGACAGCAACATAACCTATATTGGCGGCAGCCGTGTTTCGCCGACAGGATTCCTAGATGACTTTGAAATGAACGCACTGTCGATTATTGATTTCGTTGAATTCCCCTCGGCGCCTCGCAAAGACTCCCTCTCGTTCAACTTCCCCTACAAGGCGCAATACGGCAACAACTACTACGAATGGGTCAGCTGGCACAACCACGCCGCAAACATGAGTTCCACAAACAAGTACGACTGCGCCTGCGCCGTAGTCCGCACCAACGTCGAGGTTGACACCATCACCACGCCACCGGAACAGCGCCACCTCAGGTTCACCGTCGACACCGTCAAGTTCTACACCGGCAAGATGGTCGAGGTCCACGTGCAGTTGCTCGACAGCAACATGGCTCTGCTCGACACAGATCCGCTGACCGTCCTGGTCACCTCTGAATCGGGATACGCCAAGTTCTTCACCTCGCCCACGTCTGCCGACCCTGTCGAAAAGATCGACATCATCAACGGTGAAGGCGTGTTCTACGTGAGTTCCGAGACGGCGACCACAACCATCCTCAAGGCGCTTGGCAACAACACCGCCAAGTACACGTACAGCCCGGCTACGGCAGTCCTCATTATCGAAGAATTGCCGCCCTGGCCCATCATTGACGTAGCCAAGATGGTCGACACCGACTGCGACGACATCCCCGACGCCTTTGACATTACGCTTTCGAACGAGTACGTCGCCACCGAAGGACAGAGTTTCAACGCAATCAAGTTCGTTTACCGCGGGGACACGCTCTCCTCGACCAATGTAATTGCCCAAAACGGCAAACAACTGGTTGTTGGCGCAGGCATCAACGACACGACCATCAACACGAACCCCGTTGGATTCATCTCGCTCATCAGCAACACTCAGGAAGGGGTCAAGACGGCAGAGGACTTTTACCAAGACGGCATGCCGCCCAACCTGGTCTCGGTCTCAGTACTGGAGCGTTTGAACGACGCCACGAGCGACTTCGTTTACATCCAGTTTAGCGAGCCCATCAAGACACCAGCCGAATGGCCTCTCAAGGTGAACTCCGCCGAGATCGCCCCCACGGTGAAAAACGTAAGGCTCTACAACGACTCCCTGAACATTTGGGAATTCGAGATTGCGTTCGATGCCGGCGGAGGCTCGCTGATTACCGAAGGCATGACTGTGGAACTAATCCCGACAACTCCCATCAGAGACTTGGCGGGCAACGAGCTTGGTTCCTGCACGCCCAAGCAAGTCACCGTGCTGCTGAAGATCCGCCCGATTCCCATGGTCTCGGCCCTGATCGACGACAAGGACGAAGACGGCATTGCCGAATACGCCGAAGTGGAATTTATGCAGGCGGTTGACGCCAAGCACATGCCCGATTCCCTGACTCTCATATTCGGCAGCGCCACCCCCGAGACCCTTGCCGTCGAAAAGTCGGCGCTCCAGTTCAGCGCCGACGCAAAATCGTTGCACCTCACCTTGGCAAAGCCCTTCGCTTTGGGCAACACCAACGGTCCGTACGACGGCGAAGTCAACGGGAAAGCACTTGTGGGTGCCGGCCTGGCCGTGCAACACCTGGGTGCCGGAGCCGCCTACGAGAGCAACTCCATTTACGCCGAAGACCATGTGGGTCCTGTGTTTGTCTCGGCCTCGCTGCAAAATACCGGTCTCAACAACCTGACCTTGTTCATAAGCGAGCCGGTGCAGACCATCGACTCTATGCGGACACTCTTTTTGCGCGAGCGCGACGACCTCGCCGTCAACAAAGACAATGTTTACCGCTGGGTGCAAAAGAGCATGACGCTCAACGCCATTGACACCTCGAGCGAATTCATTATGGAAGGCGACCGTGCCCGCTTTGCCCCCAAAGCGCAGAGCGCCTTTGCGGATATGAGCGGGAACTCGCCCGCCACCAACAACCCGTGGGTCACCATCGGTAGCGAGGGCACTCCCGAAATCACGTTCAACGTGTACGTGAAGAGCGCCGTTTCCAATATCAATTCTTCCATTGCCACGGCGACCGACAAGGACCCGACCATGCGCCTTTTCATCAAGAACCAGGCCTCCGGCAAGCTGGACCTGATCGACACCAAGACCGGGCTTGTTCTGCAAAAGGGCATAGACACCACGGTTGCACCGCTTACCGGCGCCGTTTGGGTGTTCGACCTCACCGTCCCCCGTGGAGCCGCCAAGAACGAGCCCGCCGCCTGGAAGTCCCTGCAAATCAAGTACGACATGCCCATCTATACCAACCTGGGCACCTTCGTGAACCGTATTTCGGGCAACTATGATGTGACTCCAGAAGCCTACCTCTCCGACAACAACAAGGTCACCTTGTATGTGGAATGGACGAACACCCAAAATACGGGCGTTCGCTCCAAGGACGGGAAGGCCGTGGGCACCGGCGCCTACATTTACAAGGCTGAACTCAAGACCAAGTTTATACCGAGCACCACCAAGGACGCCAAGACCCAGGAGCGCTTTAGCGCCAAGGATTCTTACGACAAGACCAGGACCTTTGGTATAAAACGCATTAAATAAGAGTTACTTTTATCGGTATGCACGAAGTTTTATTCTCCAGCTCCCCTGTAACACTGGTCCTCTCCTGTGTTGCATTGGTCATTGCCGTATTTTTCCCCTTTAGCATTGGCCAAAAAATAAGGAGCCGGCAGCTGCCAAGACCGGTTTACCAATATGCAGTCATTTTGTGCGTTTGGAACAACGCCAACATTATTGGAAACCTGTTTTGCAGCGGCTACGAGCATACCATTTTTAGGCAAGTCATTTTCGGCATCCAGGCGCTCGCCTGGGTGCAGTTGGGCAACGCCGCCTACCGCGTGGGGGAACTCAATTTTAAAATCAGGCACACCCACGTTTGGACTGTCATGAACATACTGGGCGGTCTCTCGGTTATTACTCTGACCGTACTGTTTTGCACCATTCCCGAAAAAATGGCGACCCTTTTCAGCCTGCCCATTAACGGGCTAGAGAACCGCCCTGTATTCGTCGCTTTCTCCATCGTCTTTGCCATATTTGTAATGACCCCCTTGGTCTCTGCCGGTTACGTTTTGATTCAAAAGACCATCCTGTCGAGCGACTTGTCGCTCTCGCAAATTGGCACCTACATGCTGGCGGCATTCACGTTTTTTATCATTCTGCCAATCACATTCGACTTTGTGCTCCCGCTGGCATACAACTTTAAAATGGACGGAGGGGAAGTCACTTTTTTACAGTGGTTCCAGTACTGCGCCCTGTTCATCGCCATTATCGACGGGCAATATTTTACCTCCATCTCGTTCAAGAACAAAAGTTCCAACTGGTTCCTGAATTCATTATTGCTCCGTTTAAGCGACGGCGTTCTGTACTTTAGTTCCAAAGGGGATGTCGTCTACGCCAACCCCGCCGCACAGCAGCTTTTCCAGTGTTCCGAAGCCGAATTCAAAAAAATCAAAGTCCAGGACCTGCTCCCGGGCATTGACGTTTTTCAGGAAGCCTACTACGAAAACGTCAAGGTTCAAATCAAGGATGAACTCCACACCTTCAACGTGGGGCTCTTTGGGATCCACCAGTCCATGACAACCACGCTGAACGCGCTTTTGCTGAGCGACCAGACGAACCTGCTCTTTTACCAGCAACGTATCAAGACGCTCAACCGCCAGTTCGCCGAGTACAAGCAGGACCTTATCCGTTACCAGGACCGGTTGGACATCTCCGAAAAAAAATCCAAGGAAACCGAGAACGTCAACGTCACCCTCATCAACGCACTGCCCTTCCAGTTCTGGTCCAAGAACGAGAACGGCGTTTACCAAACGCAAAACCAGCAAGACATTGCCGTGCGCGGCAACCTGAACAAGACGACCGACCCCATCGACAGTATTTCGCCCTACGAGCAAAAGGCTCGCGACAATGGCATCAACAGCGTGTTCACGAGCTACGAGGACGCCAACCACAACGTGATTACCGAAGAACAGGCCTCGATGGACCTCAAAAACGAGAAAGCGGTTTACACCTACCAGAACCACTTTATCCCCATCATTACCAACAGACCGCCGTACAAGGTCATTGGGCTAAAAATCGACCTTTCCGAAGAAAAACGCCTAGAGCGCGAGCGCAACATACTGCGCGAACAAAAGATCATCCATTCGCGCCTTGAGGACTTGGGTACGGCTTGCGGCGCATTCGCCCACGACTACAACAACATCCTCGGTTCTCAAATCGGATTTTGCGAGCTCGCCCACGAAATTTTGGGGACGGTCAGCAGCAACGCCTCCGACAAAAAAGTCAAGGCCCAGCTCGACAGCGCCAACAACTTTGTTCTTGAAGCCACAAAGGCGGCGAAACGAGGCAAGGAATCGCTGAACGTGCTGCTCGATACCGTGCGAGGCAAAACCGAGAGCAAGATCGAAGACACTGTATTCCCGCCCACCGACATTGTGCGCGATGTCATCAACAAACTCATCATCACCTTGCCGCCGAACATCAAAATTACCGCCGAGCAGTTGGACGACTCCATCAAGGTCAAGGCGCAGGCGCCTTCCATGGAACGCATTTTGAGCAACCTCTCGAACAACGCCGTTTACGCCATGAAGGAAACGGGCGGCACCCTCGGATTCTCGGTCACCAAGGAATCCCTGTTGCAGCAGATTGTGTCACCGCACGCGCCCCCCATCCCGACCGGGGATTACGTCAAGATATCGGTCTCGGACACCGGTACCGGAATGGACTCAGGCACGCTGGAACGCATTTTTGCCCCGTTTTTTACCACCAAAGCCCCTGGCGAAGGCCTGGGATTGGGGCTTTCGAGCGCCTTACGCCTGTTAAAAGAGGGCAATGCCTATTTCACAATACAGACAACCATTGGCGAAGGCACGAAATTTAATCTATATTGGAAGTTGTACAAAGAAATTTAACGATAAAAGGAAGGAGTGATCATGTCCACCATTCTTATTATTGATGATGACGAACAATTCAACCTCATGTTGAAATCGGCCATGGAAATCAAGGGCTACGAGGTGGAAACTGCTTCGAACGGCAAGGAAGCCAAGACCCTGTACCAAAACAAGAAGTTCGACGTCATTATCACCGACATCATTATGCCGGATGTGGATGGCTACGAAGTGATTTTGGATCTCCGCCGTATGGGAATGAGCGACCGCGTCATCGCCGTGAGCGGTGGCGGACGCACCGCAGCCGAAGACTACCTGGTGACAGCACAACACTTTGACGTGGCTGCCACATTCAACAAGCCCGTGGACCTGCAGGCAATCAGAGCCAAGGTCGAGGAAATCATTCAGAACCACCAGTAATCGAGAATCTATGAAAATCTTGATCGCCGATTTGGATAAAACCTTTATCAGCGACATCCAGCGTTCCTGGCTCATGCCCGACACCGAGTTGTTGGTGTGTTCCGACAGTGACGCGCTCATGCCTTTAATTAAAAACGAAGCGATAGACCTCGCGTTTATCGAAGTTCCGTTTTTGACTCTCGAAAACATGGACATGGTAAGCTACCTCAAAGAGAAAAATCACGGCATCGAGATTTTTGTGCTTTGCGACAGCAAAAACTGGCCCGGCGCCACCAGCGCCATCAACCGCGGCGCCAACAGCTTTTTGATGAAGCCGGTTTCGCTCAAGCAGCTCGAGGACACAGCCAAAAAGATCCAGACCCAGCAGCAGAACAAGAGCACGCACCAACTGATGGAATCGCAGGTGCTCGACAGCCTCCTGGGCGACACGCCCGAGATGCGCAAGATTTTAAAGACGGTCTACAAGATTGCCCCCACCACGAGTACCGTGCTCATCACCGGCGAATCGGGTAGTGGCAAGGAATTCTTGGCGAACGTAGTCCACCGCTTTAGCAAGCGTGCGAACGAACCTTTTGTGGCAGTCAACTGCGGCGCGATTCCCGAGAACCTGGTCGAGAGCGAACTCTTTGGAGCAAAAAAAGGCTCCTACACCGGATCTACCATGGACAAGAAGGGCTTGTTTGAATCGGCGAACGGCGGCACACTGTTCCTCGACGAAGTCGGTGAGCTCTCGGCGGCGACCCAAGTGAAGTTGCTGCGTTTTTTGCAGAGCCACGAGATTCGCCGCGTAGGCGAAAACGAGGCCCGCTACCTGGACGTGCGCGTGATTGCCGCGACCAACCGCGACCTGCAGCAGGCCATGCTGCAAGGCGATTTTCGCGAAGACCTTTACTACCGTCTGAACACATTCCACCTGCAGCTCCCTCCCCTGCGTGAACGCAAGCCGGTCATCCCGACGCTCATCCGCTACTTTATTTTGAAGTACAAAGAAACGCACAACAAGGAGATTCTGGACCTGGAACCGGCAGCGCAGTACGCGCTGACCAAATACCCCTACCCAGGCAACATCCGCGAACTCGAGAACATCGTGGAGCACGCGATTGTGCTCTCCGAGAACGGCGTCATCCGCCTGGAGGACCTGCCCGAAGAAGTACAGGCAGAGGCGCGCGAAAAGCAGTTCGCCATCCCGCACATGAAGAGCGACGCTATTGACGGCGAAATCGTCGTGGAGCCGGTCCAAGCCATTGAGAACCACACCGCCGAACCCACCGCAGGCAATTCCCGCAACAACGCCCTCGCCCGCCCCGCCGGCAAAAGCGCCCCGCAGGAATCCGAGGACGAAATCATTTCGCTCGAAGAGATGGAGCGTCGTCACATTTTGCATGCGCTCTCGGTGTGCAAGGGGAACCAGGCGGAGATTTGCGAAAAGCTGGGCATTAGCCGATCCACGTTGTGGCGCAAGGTGAAGGCGCTCAAAATCGAAATGGACAGTACCGAAACATGATGCGCATCAACAAGTTTATCTCGCTCAGCGGGCTCGCCAGTCGCCGCGCCGCCGACGGGCTCGTGGCCGAAGGCCGCGTGCAGGTCAACGGAGTGACCATCAGCGACCTCGGTCACCAGGTGGACGAAAACGAGGACGAGGTGCTGGTCGATGGCAAGCGCGCGACGCTCCCAAAAAAAACGAAGGCTATTTTATTCCACAAGCCGGCAGGCTGCGTTTGCACCAAGGACGACCCGCAAGGCCGCCGCACCGTTTACGACTACCTGCCGCCGGGATACCAAACGTTCAAGTACGTGGGAAGGCTCGACCTGCAGAGCCGCGGTCTATTGCTGTTCACCGACGACGGCGAACTGCTGCACCGCTTGACTCACCCGAGCTACGAAATCCCTCGCAGCTACTTTGTATGGACCACACGTCCACTTTCGGAATCAGCCGCGCAAAAGCTGGTCAACGGCGTGGACATCCGCGACCCCGAAGACCCGAACGCCGAAGAAGAAATCGCCTTTGCGACAGACGTGTACCTTGAAAAGGACTACGCGGAACTCTGGCTCATTGAGGGCAAAAACCGCGAAATCCGCCGCATGATGCGCGCCGTGGGTTACGAGATCCGTGACCTCAAACGCGTGAGCTACTGCCATATTCAGCTGGGCGACCTGCCCGCCGGCGAATTCCGCGAACTCACCGCCGACGAGATGAACAAATTGCGCCAAGCAGTACACCTATAGGCGGCTGCGCCTTCAGACGAGAGATAGATGCTTGTATGAAACAGTTCAGTTGGCAGAACTTAGAGATAGAAGATTTCACATCATCAATCACCCATTATCAATTATGTCTAGGACTCTTTACATAGGTGACGTGCACGGTTGCGCCGACGAACTTGAAAAAATTCTGGACGCATTCGGCTATGTTCGCGGAAGCGACACGCTTTACCAAACGGGCGACATCATCAACAAGGGTCCCGACATGATGCGGGCGATGAAGATTGTGGAGGACTGCGGCATTTTGACCGTACGCGGCAACCACGAAGAGCACCTCATCCGCATGATGCAAACGCCCGAGTCGTACTGGACCGAAAAACAGCGCAAGCGTTTCAAGGCGCTTTCGCTCGAAGAGTGGACCTACATCCGCGACACCGTCAAAACGTGGCCGCTATGGCGCGACACGCCACACGCCCTGCTGGTGCACGCGGGCCTTGAACCGGGCAAATCCCACCTCGAGGACATGAACCCCGAAGTGTTGCTCTCGATCCGTTACTGGAATGACAAGCCCTGGTACGAGCAGGTCCAATGGGACAAGCTCGTGATTTTTGGGCACTGGGCCAAGCAGGGCTTTGTACACGTCCCTGGATTCATCGGTCTCGACTCGGGGTGTGTTTACGGCAAGAGCCTTACAGCATGGTGCCCCGAAGAGGACAAGTTCTACAAGATTCCCGCCGCTCGCGAATACACGCCCGTCAAGGACAAGGCGAAAGAATCGGAGGCCGCCCCCTGCAAGGTGCTGGGCGACAACACCCCCTCTTCGGTGCCTCCCCGTACTTTTGACGAAATCAAGGCGAAAATCGCCGCGGGCGAAATCGCCCCGGCAAAAAACACGCCCGAGGACGAAGCGATTCGCAAGGCGAGCCCGTCTATTTCGGCAGAATGGGCTGGCTATTGACGTCCCCATTTGCTAAATTTGGCGGCATGACCGCAGAAGAGCTTTACAACCGTCTGAACAAAATCCACCCGGGTGCAGTCCTTTGCACCTACACCATGGAAAAGTGCGAGCAGATGATCTCGACCATCAACGAGATCAACGAGCTCAAAAAGGAACGCGACGCCGTGATCCTTGCGCACAGCTACGTGGCCCCCGAAATAGTGCTGGGCGTCGCCGACTACACGGGCGACAGCTTCAAGCTGAGCCAGGACGCCACAACGGTCAAGGCAAAGACCATCGTGTTCTCGGCGGTGCGTTTCATGGGCGAAACCGCAAAGATCTTGAACTCCACCAAGGACGTGCTCATCCCAGGGCCGCTCACCGGCTGCAGCCTCGCCGACTCCATTACCGGCGAAGAGGTGCAGGCGCTCCGCAAAAAGTACCCCGACCACACGTTCGTGTGCTACATCAACACCACCGCCGACGTGAAGGCGGCCTGCGACGTTTGCGTCACCAGCGGCAACGTCCTCAAGATTGTGAAGTCCCTCGAGAACGACAAGATCGTGTTCGTTCCCGACCGCCTGATGGGCGAGAACCTGCAGAAGGAACTCATCCGCCAGGGCATCAAAAAGAAAATCGTACTCCACACAGGCTGCTGCTACGTGCACGAAACGTACGACCCCGAACTCATCAACTTCTTCCGCTCGCAGAACCCGGGCCTCAAAGTGGTGAGCCACCCCGAATGCCACCCGGGAGTCGCCCTTTTGAGCGACTATGTGGGCAGCACCGGCCAGATGGTCACCTACATCAAGGAACAGCCGAGCGGCACGCCGTTCTTGCTCCTCACCGAATGCGGCCTCAACGCCCGCATGCACTACGAGTTCCCCGACAAAGAGTTCATCGGCAGCTGCAGCATGTGCAAGTACATGAAGAGCAACTCGCTCGAGAACATCCTCGAGACACTCCGCCACCCCGAAAAAGCGGAACACGTGAATCTGGAAGAAAATGTGCGCGTCGCCGCAAAAAAATGCATTGACGCCATGTTCCACTACTCCGCCCTTTAATGTTTTTGTAAATTTACTATTATTGGTTTGCCCTCAAAAAAGGGCATAACGGGTTAGGAAACGGGACGGTTTGGGACAAGGACTGTTATGAAACGTTTGTTGACGATCGCCGCACTCCTGTGCGCATTCACAATATCCCACGCCGACGAGGATGAAGGCTACTGGCCACGATCCTACTATATCAACTTAGGATTCGGCGCGGTCGCCACTAGGGGTGACGTCAACGAAAGGGCGATTTCTGTCACCGATTCCACAGGGGCAAAATCCATTATCTACACCCCCGCTATCGAGATCATGCCCATGCCCGACATCACCTTGGGCGTCAACATCCGCTGTTTTTCGCTAGATATAGACTTCCAGTATTGGAACTCCTCCAACGAACTCATCGACAACCCCGAAGTCACCGAGAAATACACCTATTGGCGTTTCGGTTTTGAATTCATGTACAACTTCTTTTGGCCCGACTTCTTCCAGATTGGCGCGGGCATTGGCTACTCTTACACAAACCTCAAGACCGAGAATTCCGCCTACATTGGCGGCAAAATCCAGAATTCCGAGCTGATGGGCTCCGGATTCGCATTCATCACAAACATCCATTACTACATTACCGACAATTTCTCGATGGTCCCGGCCATCAAGATTTACGAGAACTGGTTCAAGGCGGTCAACTCCAAGGCCACCGGGACGCTGGACCTGGATCCCTACCTGTGGCAGACCTACGTAATGGTCTCCGTGGGACTCCAATACCAGTTCTAGCCCTCGGTCAAGAACCCCATTTTTAGCTATCTTTGGCGGCATGAAAAAGACTGCCAAAAAGACAATCCTGATTATCCTGGGGGCAGTTGCCTCCGTTTGCGCCATGGACGACAAGGGCTGGGCCTCCATTTACGAGTCTCTCGCCGCCTTTGAGGACCGCGCTAACCCAGACCCGAGTGTCGCTCGATTCTTTAACCGTCCCGGTTACGTAAAGCCCATCATCGACAACCTGGGCAATGTTTTGAACAGCAACTGGTACGTGAGCGCGAGCGTCCCGCAAAGTTTCACCTTTGAAGCGGGGCTTCCCATTTCGCTTATCCCCATTGGAAGCGACGACCAAAAGTTTACCGAGGTTGATGAATTCGGGGACCCGGAACAGGTTCCGACCATCTTTGGCACCCACGGCGACCCGGACAGCGCCGCGACCGACTGGACCATTTACGGCAACGAGACCCTGAACGGGCTCGGCTTTTTCACCTACCCCTACCTGCAGCTTGGCGCAAGCTTTTACCACGCCCGTGCCGTGCTCCGCTTTATGATGCTCCCCTCCATTAGCGAATTGCAAGGGTTCAACCTGTTTGGCTTTGGCCTGCAATACAGCTTTGGGCACCTGTTCCGCGACAAGTTGCCCCCCGCCGCGCAAGGTCTTGACGTGAGCCTCGTGTTCGGCTACAACACCAGCAGCATCAGCTACCAGCCCGAAGACTACGACGGTTCGCTGGACCTCGACATTACCGCCCTCACCTTCGACGCCGTCATTGGCTACAAGCCGGTCAAGTTCGTGGAAGCCATGCTCACGCTCGGCTACCAGTACGCCAACATGGAATCGAGCGGCAAGCTGACCTGCCAAACCAAGGAGAACAACCAACCCGTGGGCTACTACGGGCAGACCATCAACCCGAACATCTCGGTCAAGGGCAATAACGGCTTCAAATTCGGCATTGCCGTCGCCTTCCAGCTGGGCACCTCGTTCCACCCGGTCGTCGGCTTCGATTACGCAGGCAAGTCGAGCTTCACCACGAACATCCTTTACTTTAGGCAGCAGTTTGGCGAAGACGATCCCGTCAAAAGCAAAAATACCGACGACAGCAAAAACGACAACACCAACAAAACCGCTGGCGAAGCTGCCGACGAAAGCGCCGAAAACGACAGCGCAAGCACTACGGACGAAGGAGACTCCGCAGAAGAATAAGTTTTAACACAAAAAGAAGGCAAACAACATGATTACATTCTTAATTGGTATCGCCATCCTCGTTGGAGGATACTTCACCTACGGAAAGTTCGTTGAAAAAGTCTTCGGCCCCGACGACCGCAAACCGCCTGCGCTCGCCATCCCGGACGGCGTCGACCGCGTCCCGATGAAGCACTGGAAGAACATGCTCATCCAGCTCTTGAACATCGCGGGAATCGGTCCTGTGATCGGCGTGATTCTCGGCATCAAGTTCGGCGCCATCGTGTTCATTATTCTTCCGCTCGGGAACGTGCTTGGCGGAGCCGTGCACGACTACTTCTCTGGCATGGTCAGCATGCGCAACAACGGCTACAACGTGCCCGCCCTTTCGCGCAAATTCCTGGGCAAGGGGCCCTCGAAGGTCGTGATGACCCTTATCTCGGTCGCGCTCATCCTCGTGGGCGCCGTGTTCACCAACACGCCGGCACAGCTTGTCAACACCCCGATCCTTGTGGGCTCGGCAGTTTCGCCCACGCTCTTTTGGATTGCGGTCGGCGTGATTTTCGCCTATTACTTCATTAGCACCTTCTGCCCTATCGACAAAGTCATCGGCCGCATTTACCCGATCTTTGGCGGACTTCTGATATTGGCTTCGCTCGGCATCATGATCGGCATCGCCCCGCATCTAAACGTGCTCGATGAAATCAGCCTGAGCGACTTCGGCTCGAACTTTGTGCAGCATCCGGGCCACCAGCCCGTTATTCCCATGCTCTTTGTGACCATCGCCTGTGGCATCATCAGCGGTTTCCATAGCACCCAGAGCCCGCTTGTCGCCCGCACCGAGGTGACCGAGAAGACCGGTCGCCAGACATTCTACGGCATGATGATTATCGAAGGCCTCATCGGCATGATCTGGGCAGCCGGCGGTATGTTCATTTACCACATGCAGCCGCAGCTCATGAGCGCCGGTGGCGTGAAGGTGTTGAGCGTACTCGTTTCGACAGTGATCCCCTTCACCCCGATTTCCATCCTCGTGGTGGTGGGCGTCATCATCCTCGCGATCACGAGCGGCGACACGAGCCTGAGGAGCCTCCGCCTCACGATTGCGGAACTCACGGGCATTGACCAGGCCAAGGCCAAGAACCGTCTGCTCCTCACCGTGCCCATGTTCGCCATCTGCCTCGCCATCATCTTCTGGAGCAACCTGAACCCGCAAGGCTTCAACATTTTATGGAACTACTTTAGCTGGAGCAACCAGCTCATGGCGGTTTGCAGCCTCTGCGTGGCGACCGTGTACCTGAGGAGTAAAAAGAAGAACTTCTGGATTACGCTTTGCCCCTGCTGGTTCATGTCATTCATTTGCTTTGCCTACATCCTCTGGGTGAGCCCCACAAACCTCAAGGGCGCCCCGCTCGGCTTTGGCCTCGACTACAATACCGCCATCGCCCTCGCCGTGATTTTGGCGACGGGCCTTGTGACGCTCCTTTGCAAACGCGGCAAAACACTCTCGACAAGGGAGAACTTTGATGCCGACAAGTGGGACGAGTCCCTCGACAAAAAGAACAAGTTCAACCCGAAGGCGACCGACAAATAAGGAATGGAGCTCGAAGGAGTCATCAAGAATGTCACCTTCCATAGTCCCGAGAACGGCTTCTCCGTTTTTCGCGTGACCGTAGATGGATTGAAAGCCCCCGTCGTGGTGACGGGGACTTTTCCCGATTTACGGAGCGGCGAAAAGCTGAAAATGCAGGGCGAGTGGGGCACGCACCCCAAGTACGGCAAGCAGTTCAAGTGTAGCGCGTTCGAGGTCGCACCCCCCGCGCAAGACAACATCGTCGAGTACCTGGCCAGCGGATTTTTCAAGGGGATTGGCAAAAAGACGGCAGAGAACATCGTCAACGCCCTCGGCGAAAATACCACCGACATTCTCGACAACCATCCCGAAATTTTCCGCAAGGCAAAAATCAAGGGCATCACCGCCAAAAAGGCAGAGGCGTTCCTGGCGAGCTGGCAAGAGAACCGCCACAGCCGCGAAACCATGCTCTTTTTGTACAGCCACAACATCACGGGGAGCGTCGCCAAGCGCCTGTGGCAACGCTTTGGGCAAGAGACCATCGCGACGGTCACAGAGAACCCCTACCTGCTCTGCGAAGAGGTGTGGGGCATCGGTTTTTTGCTCGCCGACGAGATCGCGGCCAAGGTCGGCATCCCCAAAGACAGCCCGCTCCGCCTGCAGGCGGCGCTTTTGTACGTGCTGCAGCAAGCGAGCTTTAACGAGGGCCACACTTACCTGCCCAAGAACACGCTCCTCGAAAAGACCATCCGCAACCTGCGCATTTTGCCCGAGGACGAGGACACCCTCAACAGCCTTTTGGAGCAGTTCGAACAGGTCTGCAGGCAGGGACGCATCAAGCGCGTCAACGACGACTGCTTTTCGCCGGCGATGTTCCGCGCCGAGCAAGACATTGCCGACAACATTTTGAGGCGCCTCGGTTCAAGCGCCCTCCCCACCGAAGGTTTTGAAAAAGAGCTGGGAAACTGGGAACGGGAGAATCACATCACCCTCGACCCCATCCAAAGAAACGCCATCCAAATGGCGCTCAAAAGCCGCATCTCCGTTATCACCGGCGGCCCGGGTACCGGCAAGACGACGATTCTCAAGTGCATTTTGCACCTCGCGCAAAAGATGGACGAGAGCGTGTTCCTCGCCGCCCCCACCGGACGCGCCGCCAAGCGCATGGGCGACCTCTGCGGCATTACCGCGCGCACGCTGCACCGCCTTTTGGAGGTGGACCCCGGCACCGGAAAGTTCTCGAGGAACGCCGACAACCAGCTCCCCTGCGACCTCCTGATCGTGGACGAGTTCAGCATGGTGGACACCTGGCTTTGCGCCGCCCTCCTCGCCGCGACTCCCTACCGCACGCGCATCGTGCTCGTGGGCGACGCCGACCAGCTCCCGAGCGTGGGCCCCGGCAACGTGCTCAACGACCTCATCCGCTGCCCCCAAATGCCGACGACGCGCCTGCAGCACATCTTTAGGCTATCGGGCGGGAACGACATCGCCGACAAGGCCGCCAAAATCAACCAGGGTATTGCACCCTCGCCCATTGACGGCCCGAACTTCCATTTTATGCCCTACGACGAGCCGGAACAGGCCAAGGAAATTTTGCGCGGGCTCCTCGCCACAGGCATCAGGAGCAAGATCCAGATCGACCCCAAGGCCGACCTGCAAATCCTCACGCCCATGCGCAAGGGGCCGCTCGGCACCTTTGAACTGAACCACTACCTGCAAGAGCTCTTGAATCCGGGCAAGGCGCGCCACAAGCTGAGAGGCATCCCGTGGAGCGACGGCGACCGCGTGATGCAGGTCCGCAACAACTACGAGAAAAACGTGTTCAACGGCGACGTGGGCATCATTTTCAAGGTCGCAAAGGACTCCGAGAAAATCACAGTCTTTTACGACGACAAGACCGTGGAGTACGAGGGCGACGAAGTGGACGAACTGACGCTTGCCTACGCGAGCACCATCCACAAGAGCCAGGGCAGCGAGTACCCCGCTGTGGTCGTCATTTTGGACGCCAGCCACTACGTGATGCTGCAGAGGAACCTCGTCTACACGGCAGTCACCAGGGCCAAGGGGCACGTGTGGGTGCTAAGCGCCCCGGGGGCGTTTGGACAAGCCGTCCGCAACAGCAGGAACGCCCGCCGCTTCACCCGCCTTTACGAAAGGCTGGTTTAAGTGTTTTTTCGCACTATTTTTCGTTTTTCAGCCATTTTGTAGCTTTTTTTTACTCTTTTTAGTTTGCACTCCGCCCCTTTTTTGTGTATTTTCAAGAGCAAAGATTAGAGAGGTAAAACTTATGAATTTCAAAAAGATTCTCCTTGGCTCTGCCGTTTTCGCATCCACTTTTGGTCTTATCGCCTGTGGCGGCGATTCCAGCAGCAGCGCAGACGATCCGCAGCCGAACTCCGTTCCTTCCCAGGGTGACCCGGTGGTCCTCCCGGAACAGTCTGCAATCAACCCGATTATGTTCTCGAGCGTGGGCACGTCGCTGTCTATCAGCGCCCTCCCCAAGTCGAGCACCGTCTCGATTAGCGGCATTATCCAGCTCAACATGGAAGGCATCACCCTCGACCCGTCGTTCTCTCCCGAAGCTGTAACCAAGATCGACAGCGTCCGCTTCTTTGTGGTCGACGACAAGACCATCAACCAGAGCGTCACCGTCCCTCTCGACGGCGTTGTATTCCCCACCGAGTTGATCCCGCTTAGCGGCAAGACCTTCGAAACCGCCGAGCTGAACGGTTGCGGCAACTTCCACCTGCAGATTGTTGTTTACAGCAGCACTCAGGAACCCAACGTCAAAACGGTCATCTACACCAGCGTCTTTGGCGACGATCCCGAAGAAATCACTTCCGGTTCCTTTGTTCGCGAACAGAACCAGTGCGAAGCCGACCTCCCGCCGTCTTCTTCTAGCACTGAACCCGCTGTTTGCACCGAAGTCACCGCACACGAAATCACGCTTTCTACAAGCCTCGGCAGCGATCAGCACGCTCTCAACTTTGAGACGGGCCTCGCCGACAATCCGCACATCACCATCTCGTTCGAAGACGGCGTAGCCTATGCAACACCTGCTGCAGGCGTCACCCTCTTTGAGGACAACTACTCCCAGACCAACGGTCTCCTCCCGGACAAGGTCCCGCTCTGCCTCGAAGACTTCAAGGCATCTGTCCGCCAGTTCAAGGACGAGCTCGCCAATGGTACCTGGGTGATTGTGACGACCGCCGATGGTAAGCAATACCCGTTCATGGCTGGCAAGCCGATGACGGAAGGCGGCTCCAAGGGTTCCATCAAAATCACCTACTACAAGTAATCTAGATTCCAAGCCTTTTAAAGAAGCTCCCTCCGTGGGGGTTTCTTTTTTGTTGGAGGGCAATTTTTTATATTTACCCCGTAAATTTTTCAACGGAGTAAATCATGCTCAAGAAGCTTTCCAATTTCCCCGGCATCAAGGGACCCGTCGTCACCATCGTGATGGACGGTTTTGGCATCACCGATAAGGTCGAAGGCAACGCCATCAAGGCTGCCCGCACCCCGACTCTCGACAACCTCTTCAAGATGTACCCGAACGTGCTTTTGAAGGCTCACGGCCGCGCCGTGGGTATGCCGACCAACGAAGACATGGGCAACTCCGAAGTGGGCCACAACGCCATCGGTGCGGGCCAGGTCTATAACCAGGGTGCAGCCCTCGTGCAGGACGCAATCGTCTCCGGCGACATCTTCGGCCGCGACGCCTGGAAGGAAATCGCCTCCAACGTGCGTGACCACGGTTCCGTGCTTCACTTCATCGGCCTCTTCAGCGACGGTAACGTCCACTCCAACATTTCTCACCTGAAGGCCATGGTCGCCCAGGCCAAGAAGGAGGGGCTCAAGAAGGTCCGCGTGCACATCCTCCTCGACGGTCGTGACGTGCCGGAAACTTCCGCTCTCGATTACGTTGGCCCGTTCGAAAAGTTCCTCGACGAACTCCGCAGCCCGGAATTCGACGTTTGCATTGCTAGCGGCGGTGGCCGTATGCAGATTACCATGGACCGTTACAATGCTAACTGGAAGATGGTGGAACTGGGCTGGAAGACCCACGTGCTCGGCGAAGGCCGCTACTTCGACAACGCCACCCAGGCTATCGAAACCCTCCGTGGCGAAACCAAGGCTATTGACCAGGATCTCCCGCCGTTCGTGATTGCCAAGGACGGCCAGCCGGTCGGTACCATCAACGACGGCGACTCCGTAGTGTTCTTCAACTTCCGTGGCGACCGCGCCATCGAAATCACCCGCGCCTTCGAAGAAGAATCCTTCAGCGAATTTGACCGAGTGCGCTTCCCGAAGGTCTGCTACGCCGGCATGCTCCAGTACGACGGCGACCTCAAGCTCCCGAACCGCTTCCTCGTGCCGCCTCCGGCTATCAAGGAAACCAGCGGTGAATGGCTCGCTGAAACGGGCGTCAAGCAGTTCGCTTGCTCCGAAACGCAGAAGTATGGCCACGTGACCTACTTCTGGAACGGTAACCGTTCCAGCAAGTTCGACGGCGAAACCTACCTGGAAATCGAATCTGACGTTGTTCCGTTCGAACAGCGCCCGTGGATGAAGGCCGCCGAAATCACCGACGCCATGATCGAAGCCTTGAAGAGCGGCAAGTACCAGACGCTCCGCTGCAACTTCCCGAACGGAGACATGGTGGGCCACACTGGTTCCTTCCGCGCCGCTACCATGGCTATCGAAGCTGTGGACATCGGCCTCGCCCGCTTGCTCCCGGTGATCGACGCCCTCGGCGGTGTCGCCATCATCACGGCAGACCACGGTAACGCCGACGAAATGTACGAAATCGACAAGAAGACCGGCATGCCGAAGGTCAACAAGGACGGTACGTTCAAGGCCAAGACGAGCCACACGCTCAACAAGGTTCCTTGCATCCTTTACGATAACGTAACGGGCGGCAAGCTCGGCCTCAAGGAAGGCGACTGGGGTCTTTCCAACATCGCTGCTACGACGGCCAACCTCCTCGGCCTCGAAAAGCACGAAGCGTGGGATGATAGTATGTTAATCATCAAATAATTGATGATTAACATAAGACAAAATTAAAAATGGACCCCGTAAGGGGTCCATTTTTGCCACGCTTCCAAATCCTTGTTAAGAGCTGCGGCAGCCATAGGCTGGCGCATCTCTAATAACAACGATTTCGTTCGACGAACGGAGGGTATAAAACCCTCCTCCCGCACCATAGGTGCGGAGTCTCACGAGAGGCGTGGGACGATTCCATGCTCATCATCAAGTAACCCTTCGACAAGCTCAGGGACCTTGAGCCAGAATTAAAAAAGGAACCCGCAAGGGTTCCTTTTTTTCGCCTTCAATTATATTATACTTTGGGCAAGATGAAAATCTTTTTCCACCTTCCTGGACTGTTCGAGTTTTACGACCTGTACAAGGCTTTTTTGCCGCTATGGCGCGAACATCGGGAATACTTTTACGACTGGTGCGAAATCGGCTCTATTTACGGAGCGCCGAGCGATTGCATCTGGGGTGGCGGGCGCGTCGGATTCGGCGAGGCTGAGCCGGAGAAAGTCGCTGCACTCGTGAAGGAATACGGGATTTCACCTCGGCTTACCTTCAGCAATTCGCTAGTTCGCGAAGAACACCTTGATGATGCGCGGTGCAACGAGTTGTGCAGGGTGTTCGAGAACGCAAGTAAAAAAGGTTCGGGTACAGACTGCGCTGGAAACGATGCGGGTTTGGACTGCGCGGGCATCATCGTGCACTCGGACCTTCTACTCAATTACATCAAGGCAAAGTATCCCGGGTTTTATTTCGTCTCTTCGACCACGAAGGTGATTACTGACTTTGAGCAGTTTGTCGCCGAACTGGACCGCGATGAATTCCGTTACGTTGTTCCGGATTTTCGGCTCAACAAGAAATTTGAAAAGCTGAACGCGCTCACGGATGCGCAAAAGCAGAAGGTCGAGTTTCTGTGCAATGAATGCTGCTGGTTCGGTTGCCATGACCGCAAGGCCTGCTACGAGAACGTGAGCCGCAAGAGCCTCGGCGAAGACTGTGCAGACCATGAATGCATCTCGCCCACCGCCCAGAGAGGCTACCGTTTCTCCGACGCGATGAAGAACCCGGGATTTATCGGGATAGACGACATCCAGAATGTGTACGCGCCAGCGGGATTCCGGCACTTCAAAATCGAAGGGCGTAGCCTCGGCAGCGCCATCATCCTGGAATTCCTGCTTTACTACATGACCAAGCCCGAGCACCAGCTCAAAGTGCGCGAAGAGATTTACCTGGACAGTTCACTGGATTTGTTCTAGTTTTCCGAGCGAATACGCCATCGAGGTCTTGTCAAAGGCTGCGGTATAAATTTATATTCAAAATATGAAACTTCTCGACCAGTTCAGCTTTACGGAACTCATGCCCGTCCTCTCGACCGAGGGGATGCGTGCACTTGACAAGGCGGCCAAGGAAGCGCTCGCCAAGGACGTTCGCCAGACAGACGCCCCAATTGAAGGTGAGACGCGCGTGACGATTGAGGCCGGTTATGAACTGATGAAACAGGCGGGAGCCGCGCTGTTCAAGAAGGTGATTGAAGTTTTGAACCGCGACGCCGTTTGTCGCGGGGATGCTTATTGCGGGACCGGGGATGCGCCCGAAACGCAGATTGGAAATGCGCCGCGGTCTGTGGCGGTATTTGTCGGTGGAGGCAACAACGGGGGCGACGGGCTCGTGCTCGCGAAGCTGCTGATTGAAGCGGGAATCCCCTGCACCACGTATTCGCTTGCCGCCGCCGAGAAGTTCCAGAACGAAGCCAAGATGGCTTTGGATGATTTTGCGCAGGCCGGCGGGCGTTTAACGATGTATTCGCCGACAGAAGTCGCGACGCAGGCTGAAACTGCGCAGCGGGCGCCGAGATTCGCAGGCATCACGCTGGCCGTAGATTGCATGCTCGGGAACGGAGCGCACGGAGAACTGCGGGAGACGTTCGCAGCCGCGGTCCGCGACATTGCCGCATCAAACATCCCGGTTGTCGCGGCCGACGCCCCCACCGGTTACGATTCCGCGGAACATGGGCGTCGGGAACCCTGCATACACGCACTTGAATCCCTCCTGTTCGGGTTCCCGCGGCTGGACGCCTACACGCGCGAAGGCGGTCCCGCTTTCGGGGAAGCCTCGGTCGCGCCGCTCGGCTACCCCGCAGGCATCGTCGCCCAGTTCAGCGAAAACACGTTCCTCGCCACCAAAACGCTCATACCGCAAATGCTGCCCGAGCGCGACGACTGGGGTGACAAGCGCAAGCAAGGCTGCGCCATGATTGTCGCAGGCTCCGGCGATATGCCGGGAGCCGCCGCGCTCTGCACGCAGGCCGCCCTCCGGAGCGGCGCCGGCCTCGTGACGCTCGCAAGCCCCGACGCCACAATGCCCGTACTGCAGGCGAAACTCTCGGAACCCGTATTCGTGAACCTGCAAGACATGGCCGGCCAAGACGGCGACACGGTCGACGACCGCGCCACAGCCCTCTCGCCCGCGCACATCCCGCAAATTCTTGAAAAGGCAAAGCACAACCAGGCGCTCGCCATCGGGCCCGGAATCGGGTGCGCCGAATGCACGCGCGACGCCGTCATCGACCTACTTCCGCAAATCAAGTGCCCGGCGGTCATCGACGCCGACGCGCTGAACGCCATCGCCACGCTCAACAAGACTTCAGCAAGCCCCACCTCGGGAGCATCGTCATTCCTGTTCGGCATTCCCAGCGAAGCAATCCTCACGCCGCACCGTCGGGAATTCGAAAGGCTTTTCGGCGCCCTTCCGGCAAACGACATCGACATCCCCAAACTGGTGCGCGACATCGCCCGCAATACAAAGAAGGTCATTCTCCTGAAGGGCGCGCCGACATTTGTCGGCATTCCCGACGGCCGCGTATTCGTGATTCCCGCACATAACTCCGGACTCGCCAAAGGCGGTTCCGGCGACGTTCTCACGGGCATCATCACGGCCCTACTCGCGCAAGGCCTTGCCGCCCCCGAAGCCGCCGTACTCGGAGCATTGTTGCATCAAAAAGCGGGCCGCATAGCCCGCAAAAAAATGGGAGCATTCAGCATGCTCCCGAGCGATGTCATTGAAATGTTGCCCGCAGCCTTTGGTTGCTAGATCCTTCGACTTCGCCCCATAGGGGCTACGCTCAGGATGACACTCTCTTACACAAGTTCTTGAACGATTTTGTCCATCGCGGCTTCGGATTCGGCGCTGAGCGTCGATTTTACCGTCACTACCGTTTCGGCAAGCGTCACGTTCTTGAGCGTGGCGAGGATTTCCGTCATCTTCTTCGCGGCCATCGGAGCCCACGTGCCGTTTTCCACGATGCCCACCTTGCGGTTGGAATAGTTCTTTGCCTTCAGGTGATTGAGGAAATCTTCCATGACCGGGAAGAGGCCCGCATCATATGTAGGAGCAGCCACCACCATGCGATCGTAGCGGAAGGCGTCCTCAATGACTTCGGCCATGTCGCTGCGGGCAAGGTCAGAAACCACCACCTTCTCGACACCGGCGGCCTTGAGCTTTTCACCGAGCAATTCCGCGGCCTTCTTGGTTCCGCCGTAAATAGAGGCATACGCCACAAGCACGCCCTTGTCTTCGGGAGCGTAGCTGCTCCAGGTATTGTACTTGTCGATGTAGTAGCCCAGATTTTCGGTGAGCACCGGGCCATGCAGCGGGCAAATCGTCTTGATGTCGAGTGCAGCAGCCTTCTTGAGCACCGCCTGCACCTGGTTGCCGTACTTGCCCACGATATTGAAGTAGTAGCGGCGGGCCTCGCAGGCCCAGTCGTCCGGGTCGGCATCGTACACGCCGAACTTGCCGAACGCATCGGCCGAGAACAAGACCTTTTCACTCTGTTCGTAACTGAACAGCACTTCGGGCCAGTGCACCATCGGAGCACCGATAAACTGCAAGGTGTGCGCACCGAGCGCAAGCGTATCGCCTTCCTTCACGGTCTGCTTCTTGACCGATTCCGGGAGCGCCATGAACTGCGGCAGCAGCGCAAACGCCTTCGCAGATGCCACAAGCGTCGCCTCCGGGTACTTCGCGACAAAATCAGCAATGCCACCGGCATGGTCCGGTTCCAAGTGGTGAATCACCAGGTAGTCCGGCTTGCGGCCAGCGAGAGCGGCATCCAGATTGGCAAGCCACTCGCCCACCTTGTGCGCATCGACCGTGTCCGTCACGGCAATCTTTTCGTCAATAATCACATACGAATTGTAGGCCATGCCCTCGGGCACCACGTACTGGCCTTCGAACAAATCCAAGTCGCGGTCATCGACACCGATGTACTTGATGTTTTCGCTAAAGTTCTTCATAGAGACTCCTTTTTGAGGAAAATATACTAATCCTTCACGCAGCGGACAGGATATGCATTTATCTTTGCAAAATCATAGTAATCACCAACATACACATAATAATCTACATTCGTAACGTACATTGTAACAGCATAGAATTCATCCCTTGATGCCGTACTCCAGTATGCCGTATACGTATCCCATCGGAGAAAGAATCCATATTGTCCATCATGATAATACATCGGAGAAACTGGAGCAACAGAGAACGAATAATCATCGGTTCCATTACTATACCAACCTGTTGTCGTCTTTAGTTTGTCGCCGATAAAGTTGCCATATCCAACCGCTTGAAAAAGATTATTCCACTCTTCTTCACTCGGAAGATGCCAGCCCGCAGGGCAAACACCCCGAACCACAGCAGCATGGTTGCACTCTGAACCATAACCACATCCCTTGCCGTTATCGGAAAAAACGCCAGCGCTATCCATTGCGGCACTCCATAAATACAAACGACCATCTATTCCGCAATATTCAAGAGTATCGTTGTAGCAAAAGCTACTTGAATCCATAGACGAAGTAGGTTGCAAATAACGGTATTTCAAATTTTCTTTCATCCACCAAAGATCGCGGATTTTCACTGTTTTATATGTTTGACCATCACGTTCATCCGTCAACAATCCGTACTCACAATTATCTTCGGAATTAGATCTACAGGGAGGAACTTTCTCCAAATAAAAAGGCTCGGGGTTACTGGATTCGTCACTTCCACAGGCAGCAAGGATCGCCATGCCGAGCACAAACAGCACAATTTTTGCATTCTTTTTCATGGTTTAATCTTCCAAGAAATACTGCACGTTCGTTACGACGCGCACTTTCTTGATATACGGCGTATTTTCGTCGCGGTCTTCAATGGAGAACACACCCTGCGTGGCCGTCTTGATTTTGCCGAGTTTGCTATCGGAATCCTTCGCAAACTTCTCGGCGGCACTCCTTGCATTCTTAGTAGCCTCGTCAATCATGGCGGGTTTGATTTCGTTGAGACCGTTAAAGCTATAGACGGTGCGATACTGGTAATCGCTACCGCTAAAGGCGATTCCATGTTTCAGGAGTTCGCTCTGTTTCTCCATGACCTTACGAACAAGAGCCACATCGTTCGTGGCTACCGTTGCCACAACTGTCGCGACATAACGATAGGCATGCTTGCCGCCGCTGTACAATTCGCCATCGGCATCGACAATGGCCGGGGTCGAGTAAGTGATATCTTCTTTTTTCACGCCGTTTTCGAGCAGGAACTTTTCAAGTATCTGCGACTTGGACTGTAATGTTGCAGAAAGCTCGGCAAGATCGTTGCCCACCTCTTTGTATACAATCGGCCAAATCACAAAATCAGCCGAAACTTCGCGTTCAGCAAGTCCGCGCACGAATACCACACGGTCGCGATCCTTGACATCGATTTGGGCCCGATAGAAAAATACACCCAAGCACAAAATGGCCACCGCCAAAATGATTGCCTCTTTAACTCTCGATTGCATATCCAACTCCTTTTTTACATTAATTCAATATACAAATTTTCTACATTCAAAGCATGCCTGAAAAGACTCTACTTTTGCTCGACTCTTACGCGCTTGCGTTCCGCATGTTTTACGCCTATTCGCAGAACCCGCTGAAAAACAGCCAAGGCGAAGAGGTTTCGATGATGCATGGCTACTGGGGGGCCGTACTCCGCATTTTGGCCAAACACAAGCCGACACATTTCGCCATTGCACGCGACGTGGCGCACACCAAGACCTTCAGGCACGAACTTTACCCCGACTACAAGGCCAATCGCGGGCCCATGCCCGAAGAAATGGCGGCTCAGATGCCGCTCCTCGGCGAAAGTCTGGAAGCAAGCGGAATTCCGCTCTTGTCGGAACCGGGTTACGAAGCGGACGACGTGATGGCAAGTACCGCCATGGCCGCGGTCGAAGCAGGCTTTGACCATGTGGTGATTTTAAGTAAAGACAAGGACATGTCGCAGATCGTAACCGACAAGATCCATCTTTTCCATTTGACGAAAGGCGCCGACGGCATTGACTTTGGCCCGGAACAGGTTCTTGAAAAATACGGACTTCCGCCCGAAAAAATTCGCGATTATTTGGCACTCATGGGTGACGCAAGCGACAACGTCCCCGGCGTTCCGAAGGTGGGTCCGAAAACCGCCATCCAGTTGCTGAATGACTTTGGCGACATGGACAACCTTTACGCAAACCTGGATAAAGTGACTAAAAAGGGTTTGCATGACAATCTGGAAAACAACCGCGAAAAGGCATTTCTCAGCCGCGAACTGGTGACTCTCCAGACCAAGCGCGCCTTTAGTGGCAACCTCGACACGCTGGAATACAACGGCCTGCACGTAGACACCTTGGCGCAGATGTTCAAGGATCACGAAATCAACAGTCTACTCCGCCTTTTGGAAGGCATTCCCAGCAAGACGGGCTTTGTGCGCGAAGGTTCTGATGGCACGGGAAGCACTGACTCTGCGAACGGAGACACCGTAGTAAGCGCCGATTTTCCGGTCGATATCCCGCCGACTTATATCTGTGTTGACACCGATGAAATTTTCGAGCAGATGAAGGCCGAATTTGCCGCCGCAAGCACCGTGGGTATCGACACCGAAACCGATGGCCTCGACCCGATGCAGTGCGGCCTCGTGGGAATGTGCCTTGCGTCTGCCGACAGCGAAGGCAACGTGGCGAAAGGCTACTACATTCCCCTTGCGCACACCGATGAAATCGGGTTCCCGCTCCCCGCGGGCAAGGGCGGCAACTTCGACTTCAACAAGGCGAAGGAGTGGTTCTGCACATTTTTCGCCGACAATGCACCTGTCGCTGAAAATGATGGCGCCGAGGGCGCGGCTTCAAAACGAGCATTCGTATTCCATAACGCAAAATTCGACCTGCACGTTCTCGCCCGCGCTTTCAAGATTCCGCAAGCCGTCATCGACAACGCAAATATCATCGACACGCTGATTGCCGCCTGGATGCTTTCGCCGGGACAATCGGGCCTCGGCCTCGACAACCAGGTGATGCAGCGCCTGCAGCACGAGATGATTCCCATCGAGAACCTGATTGGACGTGGCAAGAACCAGATTACGTTCAACCGCACGCCCATCAAGGACGCCACCGAATACGGCGCCGAAGATGCAGTCTACACGCTCCGCCTTTGGAAGCCGCTCAAGCAGGAACTCGAAAAGCTCGACTACGTGAAGTATTTCTTCGAGCAGGAAATGCCGCTGCTGAAGGTACTGTACCAGATGGAATCCGTGGGCGTCGCGATTGATGTTCCGGCCCTCAAGACGCTGGAGCAGGAACTTGCACGCCGCATCGAAAACCTGGAAAAGGAAATTTGCGACATGGCGGGCGTCGAGTTCAACATCGGCTCGCCAAAGCAGCTGGGCGATGTGCTTTTCGATACGCTCGGCCTCCCCGAAATCAAGAAGCGCAGTACCGACGCCGTCGTTCTCGAAGAACTTTCGTTCCGCGCGCCGCACCCGATTGTTTTTTCCGTCATAGAATACCGCGAACTCAAGAAGATGCAGAGCACCTACATCTCGGTGCTCCCGACGCTCATCAATCCGGACACGCGCCGCATCCACACGAGCTTTATCCAGTGGGGTACCGCGACAGGCCGCCTTTCGAGCCGCGATCCGAACCTGCAGAACATTCCCGTGCGTAGCGACTTGGGTAAAAAGATTCGCGCAGCATTTATCCCGCAGAGCAAGGACAACGTAATCCTTGCGGTAGACTACTCGCAGATTGAACTCAGAATGCTCGCACACCTGAGTGGCGATGCCGCGCTCATCGAAAGCTACAAGGAAGGCATCGACATCCACGCCCGCACAGCCGCCGCAATTTACGGAGTTGACCTAGACGCCGTCACGAGTGACATGAGGCGCGATGCCAAGGTGGTGAATTTCGGCGTGCTCTACGGCATGACGGCCTTCCGCCTCGCCCGTGACCTAAAAATCCCGATGTCGCAGGCAAGGGATTTCATCGACGGTTACTTCGGGATGTACCAGGGTGTACAGCAGTTTATTGAAGATACCAAGGCGGCCGCCCACCGCGACGGCTATGTGGAAACGCTTTCGGGCCGCCGCCGCTACATCGCAGGTATCGACAGCAGCGACCGCATGGAATCGCAAATGGCCGAGCGCATGGCCGTGAATACTCCCGTCCAAGGCTCCGCCGCCGACCTCATCAAGATTGCGATGATACGCATCCAGAAGAGAATCAACGAAGAAAAACTCCCGCTCCGCATGATGCTGCAGGTGCACGACGAACTCGTGTTCGAATGCCCCCGCGACCAGGTGGAAGCGATGGCCCAGATGGTGAAATCTGAAATGGAAGGTGCCATGGAGCTGAAGGTTCCGCTCGTTGCGAGCGTGGGCTTCGGTGAAAACTGGCTCGAGGCGCATTAAAGGCTAAGCAAGACCTCCCAAAAGGGCTTTTTTGTCCCTAAAAATGGGCAAAAGGTCTTTTAAGGTACATCACCTCCTATTGACGAATGTAAACTTAGAACTTACATTCTATGTGTAACATTTTTGTGAGAATTTATTACGCGAGCGAACGCTCCGTAATAAGTTGTTATGCCTATGAAAAACAAACTAAAATTCGTCCTCCCTCTAGCCATTACGGCTTTTGCTTTTGCGCAGGAGCCCGCGGCACTCCCCACCACAGAAACGCCTAAAGCCGAAGTCTCGCAACCTGCCGACACTGCAGCAACGCCCGCGGCACCTGCAGCCGATAGCGTCCCTGTAGCTGAAACTCCCAAGGTAGAAGCTCCCGCAAACGAGGCGTCGCAATCCGCTTCGATCTTTGTGCAGGACCCCGCGATATTCCACAAGCACCAAGATGAATTGAAAAAGTTGCAACAAGGTCTGGGCAGCGCCAACGAAGAGCTGGACTCCCTACTCCAGTACGCCGACAAAATCGCGAAGATGAACGACCACTGCTCGGCCATTAGCATCAACGACGTGATGGGCGAAGACTGCTGGGACTTCTACCGCGTAGAACTCCCCGAATTCGAAGCCCGCTACATGCAGGTGACCGGTGAAGTCCGCCTTGGCTACATGGAGACCGCCCGCGGCCTGGAAGACCGCAAAAAACAGATCTTCGCTTGCGTCGACGCTCTTTACAGCCTCTCGACCTCCAAAGACCAGCACGTAAACCTCGACGGCGGCGTGTTCCTGGAACCGCTCACCAAGGGATTCCAGGCGAACTACAACTTCAACCTGACGTTTGAGCCGAACCACCAAAAACGCGCCTTTGAAATTGCCCAAAAGTGGGGCGAGACCTGCCGCGAGATGGTGGTGCGCCAAGACGGCGAGGGCTTTGCCCCGTTCTTCTTGGAACGCGTTGCCAAGCTCAACGAAGACTTGTCTAACGAAGGCTCCCGTGCCGTGTACAAGGTGGACACCACGGGCGCACCCATGCTTTACCTTGACAACACGCAGCCCGTGCGCAGCGCCTACTACCTGAACGGCGTCAAGCTGTTCCACACGCGCATCAACCCGGGTCCGGCTTCACAGAGCCACCTGCGCATTTCCTTCCCCAAGGGCTCCCCCGTAAAGGTCGACGGCGAATCCTCCGTCACCAAGTTTGACGGCACGCCGGCCGCATTCAAGGGCTCGGTGGAATTCCCACAAAAGTCGGCAAAGCTGAACGGTCGCTGGATTTGGGAAAACCAGGGCAATACCGAGGGCGTGGACTTTGGCCCCGCCTTTGACGCCGACTCCCTGCAGGCAGCCGAGACCACGACCGCCCAAGAACAAAAGGCCGCCGAAGACGCCGAAATCGAGAAGCGCCGCGGCGTGCACCCGTCCCTTTGGGCCGCCATCACAGGCGTCGGCGCCATTTACGACAACGAGGCCGCTCTGGGTTACGGGCTTAAGAAAAAGGACATGTTCATATTGCCCGACGTGGCCGCCGCCGTGCGCGTCAAGTTGAACTTCGGCGAAAAGGCCGAAGGTTCCTTTGCCATCGGTGCCGGAGGCATGGTCGGGTTCGCCATTGGCGATGAACTCGAACGCGTTTACGTAGCTCCGCTCGGCCAGGTCGAACTCGGCTACAAGTTCTTTGGCTTCCGCGAAACCGCCATTTTCCCGATTGCCAAGAGCGACGAGGAACAGTGGATGCAGTTCAGGAGCGGCGTTTTCGTTTCGCTCTGGGTATTCAACATCGAAGTCGGCTACGCACTCATTACCGATATGGGTAACGGAGCCTACGTAAGCCTTGGCGTGGAATGGTAAGGAGGTATAGAAATGAAAAAGACATTATCCATTTTTGCTGTGCTCGCCCTTTCGTTTACTGGCTGCACTCTGTACGATACCTTTGACGAAGACCTGCTTCCCATTACCCAGGCCGAAGAAATCTCCTCTTCGTCCGTAGCCGACAAGGAATCCTCCTCTTCTGAAAAACACGGGAAGGACACCCTAGTTGTTATCATGCCCTCTGCGGATTCCAAGCCTGAATCCTCATCGTCGGTGGAGTCTTCCTCTTCGGTGGTGGTGTGTCCCAAGACATTTACCGACTCCAGAGATGATGCCGTATACGACATCATCACCCTGACAAACAAAGATGGCGCCAACACCTGCTGGTTCGGCAGTAACTTGAGCTATCAGCCAGCCAAGGGGTCCGTATGCTACGACAACAAAGACTTCAACTGCGAAAAACTAGGGGCGCTTTACCTTGGCACCAAGGCCGTTCTAAGCAGCGCTTGCCCCGAGGGAACGCATTTGCCCACCGACACCGATCTTGACGCGCTCGCATTTATGGCCTGCGGCGGTTCATTTGACGCCAATGCCGAAAACTTCTGTTCAAATTTTGGAACCATGGTAAAAAGCAAAACCGGCTGGGATGGTATGGCCGGCAGCGACCGTTTTGGTTTCAACGCTCTCGCCAGTGGATCAGCTGCTCGTGACGATGAAGGCGAATATGAATTCTTTGGAATTGACGAGAAAGCCAACTGGTGGGCCATTAAAGACAGCATTTACGGAACATACTGGCTATCGAACAACAGCGATCAAGGCAACTACATGACCATGGAAGACGACACCGAATACAGTGCATTTTCCATCCGCTGCGTGCTAGACTAAAAAATTCATTGTGAGGCTACCATGAAGACTTGTTCTTTTGCCTGCAAATCGTTGACTGCCCTTTCAACGATCACCGCGTTTCTTGTCGCCTGTGGCGACACAAACGAAACAACCAACATTGTTGAAGGGGGTTCCCTTGACCTGGTCGCCGATTTGGACAGCCTCCCGGAATGTACCACCGACAATGAAGGGGCGTACGTTTGGATCAAGAGCGAGAACGAGCTCAGGGTCTGCTCCGAGGAGGAGTGGGCAATCGTCGGCAGCGGAGGCACATGCTATACAGAACCTCTCGCCGACAGTAGCGGAATGAAACTTATGTGCAACGGCGACTCCGTCGGCGTGGTACTAAACGGCAAGGACGGAAGTGACGGCAAGAACGGAGCCAACGGCAAGGACCTCAAGGACACCGCCGCTGCGGACTCCGAAGCGGTAGCGACCTCGCTCGACAGCATCACAGGCTACTCGCAAAAAGGACCGTTCCTCAAGGGGACTCCCGTCTCGGTGCGCGGCCTCGAAAACGGTCGCACCCTCACGCAATCCAACATCACCTACGAGGGCAAGATCGGCAGCGACGACGGCGAGTTCAAGCTGCGCGGCGGCATGCTCAAGTCGCAGTACGTGAGCCTCACCGCCACGGGCTTCTACCGCAACGAAGTCACAGGCAAAAACTCCGAGTCGCAGATTACGCTAAACGCATTGACCGACCTCACGACGCACACCTCGGCGAACCTGAACCTGCTCACGCACCTGGAGTACGACCGCGTGTACCACCTGGTGAAAAACATGGGCAAGCGATTCGCCTCCGCCAAAAAACAGGCGCAAAAAGAAATCTTCGCGGCGTTCCACATCGACTCCAAGGACTTCAAGAGCTCGGAAGACCTGAACATCGCGGGCACCAGCGAAGCCGACGCGGCGCTCCTCGCCGTATCCATCATGATGCAGCGCGACGGCTCGGTGAGCCAGCTCTCCGACTTCATCACAGGTTTCGCAGCGAACCTCGAGAAGGACGGAACCTGGGACGACGAGTCCATGCGCAAGGTCATCGCCGACTGGGCGATGAACGCGGACCTCGACGGCCGATTGTCCGATTTCCGCGCGAACGTGAAATCCTGGAAGCTTTCCGATTCCGTGCCCGCGTTCGAGAAGTTCGTGACCCTGTTCTGGCAGACGGAATTCAAGCTGGACAGCTGCGCCAAGGCGAACGACGGCGTTGTTGTCGCCAAGGGCGTCCCCAACAACGATGACGACAAGGACCGCCTCATTTGCGACGCGGGCGCATGGAGGCTTGCG